>DATMBG010000050.1 GCA_035559535.1 Candidatus Limnocylindrales bacterium | reverse complement strand
GGCGAGTTCGTCAAAGACCCTGCGACTACCACACCAGCCAGGCATGAAGAGGAGCGCCGGCTCTCCTTGGCCCTGGTCGTCGTAGCTGATGCGTATTCCCTGCGACTGAACTTCTGGCATTTACGTCCCTCCGTTTACGCCTAACAAGTTATTGTATAGTTTCTGTATATCTCCACGACGTTGGAAGGTTCCCCATGTCTCTATGCGGCAACAAACTCTCTGATTTGGGGTCGCTTGCTGATGCCCTAACCTCCCGCATCGTTATATTACATATTATATTCTATACATAAATTCTTGACAAGTTTTTTTCGGCTATGTTATTTCTTACTTTCTGTATATCATGTCATATGGAAGATTATCTAGAAAAATATTATGCTTCAGGAGAACACCCTATGCTCAATATTCCTTCAGCCTTACGGACACAATTTGAAACCTGTTTACGAAACACGGCGATTCCGAAACATGCCCATGCTGCTTATATAAAATGGCTGCGCTATTATCTGGATTTTTGTCAGAAGTATCATTTTCCTCACACGCAGAGAGAGAGTCTTCCTCACTTTCTCCATAAATTACAGGAAAAGAAGCAAACCAAGGCGCAACAACAGCAGGCGTCCCATGCGATCTCGCTGTACTACGAACTGATTCACTTCAGGGGTTCCCTCAACGAGGTCCCTTCGACCAAACCTGTCCTGAGCTTTGTCGAAGGGAAAGATAGTCCTCCGGGGAAGGCTCTCCCTGAATCGTCCCTTCGACCAGCTCAGGACACTGCTCCTAAGACCGTCTCTTCCTCCAACCAAGCGAAAACATCCCTTCGACCCTTCGATAAGCCCAAGACACCGCAAGCCCAGGACCCTGCAACGGGAGTTTCCTGGAAGGCGGTGTACACCCGGTTGGCTAATGAAATCCAGGTCCGGCATTATTCCCCGAAAACCTTAGAAACCTATACCCAGTGGGTACGACACTTTCAAACCTTTACTCGAAGCAAGGATCCGCAATGGCTCTCTTCTGCAGATGTCAAGGAGTTCTTGACGTTTTTGGCGGTAACCCGAAAGGTGTCGGCTTCAACCCAGAACCAGGCCTTTAATGCACTGTTATTTTTTTATAGACAGGTTCTGAACAAGGAGTTTGGGAAGCTCCAGGGGGTTGTCAGAGCAAAGCGAAAACCCTACGTTCCAGTGGTGTTATCCCGTGAAGAGATTGAAGCAATTCTTCAGCATTTGTCGCCTCCGTATGATCTGGTGGTGAAATTGTTGTATGGCTGTGGGCTACGGCTTTCGGAATGTTTACATCTTCGGGTGCATGGTTTTAATTTGGATGCAGGAGTCTTAACCGTTCATGACGGCAAGGGACAAAAAGACCGAACGGTGCCGCTTCCTGAAACGATCCTCCCTGAACTCCGAGCCCAGCTTCAATCGTTGAAAGACCTACACCAACAAGACCTGGAACGGGATTATGCGGGAGTGTTTTTAGTGAACGCGTTAGAGAAAAAATATAAGAATGCGGCCAAGGAGTTTATCTGGCAATGGTTTTTCCCGGCAAAACAGTTAACCTACATTGAGAAGACGGGGGAATACCGGCGGTATCATCTGCATGAAACGCATGTACAAAAGGCGATTAAGCAGGCGGTTGGGAAGGCCAGAATTTGTAAGCGCGCCTCAGCCCATACGTTTCGCCACAGTTTTGCCAGCCACCTGCTCCAAGCGAATTATGATATCCGGACGATTCAGGAGTTACTGGGACACAGCGATGTCAAAACCACCATGATTTATACTCATACCGTGAGGAGTATCACGATTAAAGAGGCCAAAAGCCCACTTGATTTGTGACGTTTTCCTGGTGCCTCGATCTGTTGATGGGCGTTAATCAAAGCCTGCTGCTATGAAAATTAGTAACTAACTCCTTTATTCTTCTACAGATAAAAATTTTCATGGTTGGGGGGAAATCATCATTTCATGGACAGCCGCTAAGAAACTTCCAGTTTCTTGCCACATGAATCATCTTGCAAGGATGATGGACGGCTAACAAATTATTATACAGTTTCTGGATAACTCCACAACGTTGGAAAGTCCTCCATGTCTCTATGCAGCAACAGATCTTCTGATTTGGACCCGCTCACTGGTGCCCGAAATCCTACATCGTCCTTTGTTTATATTTATTTATACTCTATCCATACCTAAATCCTCGACAAGTTTTTTCTGCTATTTTAGCTTCTTCTCTCTGGATATCCTGTACAGAAGAATACCGACGGTTTCATCTTCATGAAACACATCTGCAAAAGGCGATTAAGCAGGCGGTTGGGAAGGTCAGAAATCGATAGTTATCCTCCCTTATTGGGGGGTTGCAAGTTTTTTTAAAAATTCCCCAATTTTAGGTCCGTAGATATCAATGGTTTTTGAGGCGGCAAAATGACCATAGTCGGAGAACTCTTTTACTAAAAGATATTCGGCTTTATTTCCCAACTTTTCCACGGCTTTTTCGGCATGCTGAAGTTCAACGGGAACCTGTTCATCTCCAGCCATGTTAATAATAAGAACCCGGGCTTTGACTTCATCGAGCTGGCTGTAAACGTCAAAACCGTCATTAACCTGCATCAAGTAAATCCAGTCGTTGGCATCTAAATTTTTAGACCACCATTTGGCGACCTCGGGCAAATACTTGAAAGATTGCTTCCGGGTGGGGGCTTCTTCCCATAAATGCCCGGCTCCCTCCAGGAACATCCAATAAAACATCAAAACCAGTTGAAAGTTGCGTGGCTGCTCTTGATAATCTCCATTTTTCCAGGTTGGATCCTGAATGATAGGCGCAATACCCAGAAAATCTGTCATTCCTCGACGTCCTGCGTTGGGAAACGGAGAAGAGGCGATGGGAACAATTCCATTCATAAAGTCCGGATACTGTACCCCCCATTGCCAGGTCTGACGGCCTCCAAAGGAGATTCCAATAACGGCTTGCAGGTGGTTAACCCCCAAACCTTCCGTAAGCAGGATATACTGGGCTTTAACCACATCTTCAATGATAAATTTGGGAAATTTCATCCTAAGCCCATCACTGGGCTTGCTGGACTTGCCGGAACCAATGGTATCTGAGGCGATAACAAAATACTTGTTGATATCCAACGGCTGGCCCGGGCCGTACATCTTGGAAGCCCACCAGGGATTCGCATAGTTCTGCCAATTACCGGTGGTTCCGTGACAAAGCAGAACGGCATTGGTAACATTTCCCTTTTCATCTTTTTTAGGTTCTCCCCAAGTCGCATAGTTAATTCGGAGTTCCGGGAGCTCTCCACCACTTTTAAACTTGAAATTTTTTATAATGTAGCTTCCTTCCTTGGCCAGGGATAAATAATCTGTTGCCCCTGCCGGAACACTCCCGTAGAGAAGGCAAAAAGTAAAAACCAGTCCTGCAATCCTTCCAAGGAACGAAAAACAAAATCTGGCCCAGGTATCGGTCAAAAGGGTAAAAACATAAAAATTCGAAAATAAAGGGAATAGTCTCTGTCTCATATGTTATCTAACCTCTCTTCCTGGTTATAAGTTTTAAGGTTTCGGAGATCAGGCTTCTTCCCCCCAGCAATCCAAGGGCTAAGAGAAACAGATAGGGAAATAAATCGCGATATTCTGTTCGGGTTTTTTGAATGGTTTTGAGATTCTGGGCGTGGGTCAGGACATTCTCCATGAATTGAAGAACCGCTTTATCTATCGAGGTGTCAGGACTGTAAGCACCCAGAGAATAAAACTGACCCCCTCCGGTTTGGGCTATTTGGATGAGAGAGGCCGGACTTGCCTGGGTCCTTACAAAATTTCCTTTGCCGTCTTTTAAATACCCACCGATTTCCCCCTGTTGGTTACGGATCGGGATAAGGACGCTCTGCTCAGAACCTACTCCAAAGGTATAAATTCGTACCTTTTCGTTTAACCAGGCTGATTGGGACGCCTCTACTGCTTTTTTTAAAGCCTCCTCCTCTTCCATCTCTCCATCACTAAAGAGTACAAGGACTTTGTATCGGGAGTCCTCTTGAAACATGGAGGTTCCTAAATTTATGGCGGTTTTCAGGTCGGTTCCCCTGGCCGAAATATGATAACTATCCAGGTAAAAATCGAGATAAAATCGGAGGCTGTTGTAATCGGAGGAAAGAGGAAGAATTTTAGAACTTCGGCTTGAGAAAAGGAAAAGGGCGAGCCTTTCTCCCTGAAGGATCTGGGTAAGATCGTATATCGCCTGTTTTACCCGTTGGAGTCGGTTCGGTAAAACAGGGGTTCCCTTCCCTGAAGGATAAGGAAGAAAGGAGGAAGGGTAAGTTTCGCGCCCATCCCAAAGAGAACTGATCAGAGTCTTTTTAGGTGGAGTTACATCTTCGGCCAGCATACTGGGGGAAACATCAATCCCACAGACCAGATCAATACCTTCTCGAGAAAGATACGTAACCTGCCGGGCATACTGGGGACGGCTGAGGGCCAA
The DNA here is from genome assembly GCA_035559535.1 of Candidatus Limnocylindrales bacterium. Lineage (NCBI taxonomy): Bacteria > Bacillati > Chloroflexota > Candidatus Limnocylindria > Candidatus Limnocylindrales > Candidatus Limnocylindrales bacterium. The sequence goes on along the minus strand of DATMBG010000050.1, from coordinate 71,527 downwards.
AATAGCTAAAATAAGCCCCAGGCTGACCGGAATATGAATCCTCAGTCTACGCCAGGACCAGGAAATGTTTCCAAAATCCTTCAACCACTTCCGTTTCTGATTCCAACTCCAAATATAACAAAGCCACAGAAAGGGAAGTAAACTTAAAAGCCAGAAGGAGGAGGGATATAAAAACCTCATCTGTCCTTTATCTGCTGCCCGTTATTAACGGATAAGAACCGGATAACGGAACAGGAATAAGTTACTTAATTCCTTTATCCAACCCCTGACCGAATTTTCCACCTTTTTGATCCTTGTCTGCCTCGGGACTCAGGTCAAGGGCCGGCATTAAAAGTTTTAGCTTGTCTACACGAGCCTGTATATCCACATGTTGGGCCATATCCGGCTTAATTTTATTTTTTTCTTCCTGATATTTGTCAAAAAGCCGGGTTAAATATTCCAGGTTCTGCATCAAATAGATTTCTAAAATCTTGTCTTCACGACTTAAATTCAAAGGTCGGGCATCTAAGGCATTCTTATAATGTTGCAGGGCCTCACGAAATAACCGCTCGATATCGGATTGTACCTTCTGGGTATCGGCTTCCTCTCCCAGCAGAAGAAGTTTTCGGAAAGAAATATTTCCGAGCTGGTAATAGCTCTTCCATCGCAGATCCTCCGGGATAGTCTGGACATCCATCTGTTGAATCTCTGTAAGGGCCTTATCATAGTAACCCGAAGCTACCTCTGCACCGGCCTCCACCAGAGAATAAATCATGGTCGGATTCTCTAAAAGCTCTTTAAAGAAGGCCTCTCCTTTCTGGTAATATACGTTGCTGATTTTGTAATGAAGGAGAGCTTTATCCGAAAAAAGGGATTCGCTGGCTTTGGTATAGAAAGACAGGGCTTCATCATAATGACCGTCTTTAAACGCCAGGTCCCCCTTCTGCACCTCTGAGAGATAGGCCGCATAACTTAACCGTTGAATACCTTGAAACAGGAACCAACCACCTAAAATCAGGCCGATGAAACTGGCGGAAATATAGAAAAGTTTTCTGAACATAAGAACCGGTTCGTTATCCGTTGTTTTTTGTCCGTGGTTGTTCGGTGAAATCCTGACGACTTTTTACCGGCCACGGACCCCCCATATGTTAAGGAATAATCCTGAACCCCTTCAGACTTCTAATAATTTCTCCTGAAGCCAGACTCACTACACCGGCTAAGCCGAACCACAGGAAAGCGGAAGCATTCCGGGTATATTCTTTATCTACCAGTCTGGCTTTTTCCAGTTTATGGATTTCTTCATACATATCAATAACCCGCCAATAGTTATCGGTATCCCGGAGGGTGAAAGTCCTTCCTCCTGTAGCATCAATAGCCTTTTTCAAAGGCTCTGCAATTTTACCGGTGCTGAGCATATAAATTTTAATACCCAGTTCCTCTGCTAACCGGATCGTTTTTAAAAGATCGATCTTAGCTGCGTTGTAGGTATATTTTTTTACAGGACCATCATCGACAAGGACGGCACCGGTAGGTTTTTGAGTCGGGATTTCTATTTCCCCATCGGTAAACAGAATAATGACCTTGCCCTTACCTGGAGATTTCCTTTTTGTTAAAGAGTCTGGAATATAAAGCCTGTTGGAGCCCGATTTCAGGTTGTTTTCCATGTCTGTGATTTCTTGAGCTCCAAGGAAAGGTCGTAGAGTTAATATAACAGCCGTAAAAAGGGCTTTCTCCAATTCCGTATTGGTTCCCAATTCAGGGAGGTGGGAACTGACCTCGGAGAGATGTTCTTTAAGAATTTTATAGTCGGTTGTGGGGGGAAATTTGACGTAGGCATCACTGCTAAATACGATGAGACCGATGCGATCTTTATCCGTTTCCAGGGATTGAAAATCGAGGTTTTGAAGATAAGGATGGGTTTGAGAACCACTTTTATGACTTTCCAGTAAAGCTGATTCTTCTCGACTCTCGATAAATCGCTGAACTGCCTTTTTGGCTACGGCCTCCCGGGAATCTTCGATATTTTCCGCTTTAAATTCCCCTCTTAAACTCCAGCTCATGCTCTCCGAAAGATCCAGGACAAGGATTATTTCCCGACTCTCCCTCATTTTTAAAGTCTCTTTAACTTGATACTGGGGATCTGAGATGGCTATCACCCACAGGAGAGTCGATAATAATTTCAAAACCCCGGGTAAATATTGTTTGAAAGGAGAGGCGGGGATCAGATGGGTCAGGATCGGATTCAAACTTGGGTACCCTAAAACCTCTTTTTGCCTCTTTCCATAAAGGAAGAGGGCTCCCATAACAGGAAACAGAAGCAAAAAACCTTCTGGATGGGCAAAATGTATCATTTATCTATCCCTCATCTTTTCTCAAAGTACCTTTCTCCAGATGCTGAATGCGGGTGGCACGTTGGGCTGCGTGGGGGTCATGGGTCACCAGGATAATGGTTTTTTTAAGGCTTTTATTCAGCTTTTCCAGAATAGTTAAGACTTCATTGGCTGACTGGGCATCTAAATCTCCAGTTGGTTCATCTGCCAGGATTAAGTCGGGATCCGTGACAATGGCCCGGGCTATGGCAACCCGCTGTTCCTGTCCTCCGGAAAGTTGTCTGGGATAGTGCGAAGCCCGATCACTGAGCCCCACCAGTTTTAACGCCGTCATAACCTGCCGGGTTCGATCTTTCTTAGAAAGCCTGGTTAATAGCAAAGGTATTTCGACATTTTCAAAGGCTGTCAGGACCGGAATGAGATTGAAGGCCTGGAAAACAAAGCCAATATGGCGATTTCGCCAGATAGCCAGCTCATCCTCGCTTAAAGAGGCAATTCGGGTATTTAAAACCCGGACCTCTCCTGTGGTTGGTTTATCAATTCCTGCGATAATATTAAGCAGAGTGGATTTGCCGGATCCGGAAGGTCCCATAAGAGCCAGAAATTCTCCTTCTTTTACCTCCAGGTTAATATGCTCTAACACCCGAATTTCAATAGAATCCCGGCGGAAGGATTTACTTAAATTTTGGATTTGAACCAGCGCATTACCCATGAGTTATCCTTATATACAGGAGGATCGGCCCATCCTACATTCCCTTGATTTTCACTGGATCCCCCGGCTTTATCTTATCCAAACCGCTAACAATAACCTTCTCTCCGCCAACCAGCCCTTCAAGCACTTCAAATCCCTGTTCTGTTTCCCCTCCCAGTTTAACCTCTTGAGCTACGGCTTTGGAATCTTGTACCAGGAAGATTCTAACTGTATTCCCACTGCGAATAAGCGCAGATTTGGGGATAATAATACGATTTACCAGGGAAGACAAGGGTGGAGATCCTTCTGGCCGGTGAAGTTCATCGGCAAGAAAAGTAACCTTTGCATTCATCTCCGGCCGCAGATATTTATCGGGATTAAGGATTTTAACTTTAACCTGGACGGTAGCTTTCTGACGGTTAGCTTCCGGAGCTATCTCAACCAAGATTCCATCATACTTACGATCCGAATAGGCTTCCGGGGTAACGATGGCTTTCTGATTCATCTGGAGCCTGTTAAAGTCGGATTGGCTTATATCCAGCTCTACCTGCAAATCATTAAGATCGGCCAGGGAGACCACCGAAGACTTGGCTCCTCGCTCCCCTACAAAAGAAGTTGTAACCATTTCTCCCACTTCGACCAGTTTTTCAAGGATGGTTCCATCGATAGGAGCCCTTATCTCGGTGGCTTCTAAGAAGGTCTGGGCTCCTGCCAGAGAGGCTTTGGCAGCTTCCACCTGACTACGGGCCAGTTCAATTTGCTCACGTCGAGGTCCCAGCTTAATCAGCTCGTAACGTTTTTTTGCATCGGTTACCTGAGCCCGGGCCACTTCATAGGCCGTCTCGGTTTTATCATAATCACCTTTGGAGATAACCCCGCTTTTAAAAAGTCGTATAGCCCGATCGTAATTAAGTTTTGCGTTTCGTAAGTTGGCTTCGGCGAGCTCTACATTGGCTCTTGCCTGTTCGATCTCCTGGGGTCGGGAACCCATCTCCAGCTCCTTCAAACGAGCCTGGGCTACCTGTAAATTGGCATAGGCTTCGTCTACCTGCGCCCGAAACTCTGCATCTTCCAATTTAACCAGTAACTGACCTTTTTTCACCAGGTCCCCTTTCTCGACTTCAACCGAAGCAACCCGCCCGGTTACTTTGGAGCTTAATTGAATTTTACGGCGAGGGATGATATAACCACCGGCCGTTAATACTGTCGGCAGAGACTGGGTTCCCAACATGCCTGGAGTTGAAGATCCCGATGGGATAACCTGCACCGATACCACCTCTACTTCAACAGGATGTACACCGGTAAGGTATTTCCATCCGACCCAGCTTCCTCCGGCTAGGATCAAAAGCAAAATAAAATAGAACAGGTAACGTCTTCTAGACCTCGATCGACGGTCGAAATCAACTTTTTGAGCTTCATCAATCCGAAGACTCAGAAGCTCCTCGTCTAAAGAATCAAACTCGGACACGGCCTTCTTCAATTCTCTAATCTGTCAAATCCCGTTGATTAACCCCTGTCATTTTACCCGAATAAGAAATTAAGTTCTTCTCTCTGTATCGGGCAGAGGATCTGTGAGGTTACCTCGGGTACGCAAAGCTGGTATAGGTTGTTCGGTCGATCAGACAATTACCTGCCTTAAAACCCGATTGATCCTATATTGGACATAATAATACATTTAGATTTTACCAGTCAAGTCTTTCCCCGGGAAGATCGCTCAGAAGGTGGTACAAGGTATGTAAAATTAAACCACGGCCCGCAAGGCTTCAAGGATAGGTTTTCGTGCTGCCCGAACAGCCGGAAACAAACCGCTCCAGAGGCCGATCAGCCCGGAAAAGATCATTCCCCATAAAAGTAATTCCGGGGTAACCCGAAATGTAAAAGCGATCTCACTAAAGGTTTGAAAGTTGGTAGTTCCCGTTGAAATTCCGTTAATCGGTAGGGCCAGTAAACATCCTATCACACCCCCTATAAGGGCCAGAATTAAAGATTCGAGGGCAAAGGAAAGGAGGATACTCATTTTAGAAAATCCCAATACCCTTAGAATACCGATTTCCCGAAAGCGATTCACAACGGCCCCATACATGGCGTTCATTGCAGCAAAGCCAGAACCGATAGCCATAACAATACTGATAAACATTCCATAAACCTGGATAATCTTTCCGGCTCCGGTTTGTTCTGCGTAGTACTGAAGCTCTCCCTTGGCATCTAACTGGAGGCGCTGGTCATCATGGATTCTTTTGGAAAGGGGTTCCAGCAGCGTAGAATCTTCTACCTGCAGGTAGACAGAAGAATACAGGTGTCGATTATAATCATCCCTTACCTGATTTCCATCGCACCAGATTTCAGAGTCGTAGGCCGTACCGGCCGCTTCAAAAATACCTACGACTTTCCAATCCCCCTTTCCAAAGCGTAAGGTATCTCCCATCTGAGTTTTCTGAAATCGACGGGAGATCTGACGACTCACCACGATTTCCCGGGAGCCCGGCTCGAACCATCGTCCTTCCACCAGCTTAACTTGAGGATGAAGAGCAAGGCCCGAAAAGGAAAGACCCCGAATGAGCACGTTGGAGCGCTCCGTGGTATTAACACGGGGCAGATTGATTAACACAATGGTTTCTGCTGAGGCCAGGGGTTCTCCTTTTTCGTTTCGAGCAACCCCGGGCAGGTATTTGAGGACCTGAAAAGCTTCCGGCGTTATGGTACTGTTGGTCTCTGTACCCGCATTCTGTCGTAGCACGATGAGGTTCCTGGGATGACCTGTGGAAACAAAGGCCATCCTTAATCCGTTGGCCAGGGCCATGAGGGTTATGAAGATAGCTACGGTTAAGCTAATACTCAGGGCAGTTACCAGTGTGGTCACAAAGCGTGCCTGAAGATTGCGAATATTGTATTTTAAAGGAATGGCCATTGCCTTCCCTCTCCTTCTTTACAATTGTCTCAGTGCCTGAGCCACGGTAATTTGCGATGCATGCCAGACCGGGATTCCGGCACTGAACAAACCGAGTAAAAACGCGACGATCAAACCTAATCCTAAAATAGAAGGAGTCACATAGAGCTGACTTAAAAATCCGCCTCCCATATTGGTTAGATCGACCGAAGACCAGATCAACCAGGCTCCTAAACATCCCAAAACCCACCCCAAGAAGCAAATGAGCAGGGATTCTGAAATAAGAAGCAGCAGAAGGGTTTTACGGCGAAAACCGACCGTTTTCAAAATAGCCACTTCCCGCGTTCGCTCCCGCATGGCAATGGCCATGGTATTGGCTACCACCAATAGAATGGCGAACAAGACCACCGCGTTGACACTGGCAATTAAAAGCTTGACATTTCCTAACATGGAAACAAAGCTGAGTTGAAAAGCTTTTTCTGTCTCCGTCTTAGTTTGGGCTATCGAGTTCTGAAACCGCGCATCGATGGCATCGATAATCCGGGGGATATCCTCAATACTCTTGGCTTTAACTGCAAAAGTTCCTATCACATTAGGTCGCCCCATGGCTTCATTCCAATATTCTCGACTAAAAAAAACCGCACTGGCATCTTCCTTGGTTGGAGCCGTGTAAATACCTCGAATGGTTAACTCCATATTTACAGGAAAAATACGACCTATCAGGGTAATTCGATCTCCTACTTTCCAGTTAAATCGATCTGCCAGGGTCTTCCCTACGACAACTCCGGTCCGATCCTTGATGAAACTCTCCAGTTGATCCGGAGGGATTTGATATTCGCTATACATTTCAAAAATTTTATCGGGCTCTGTGGCAAACTGGGCAAAGAAATTCTTTTCATCGATATAAACCCCCCCGAACCATTGCATGGGAACCACCTGTTTGACCCCCGGGATCTTCTCAATTTCCTGTTGATAGGACATAGGAAGCATATTCGCTAAAGATACAGCATGGCGAACAACCAATCGTAGTTGGGCATCCAGACTATCCGGAGTCCGATTAAGGGTAGTCCAGAAGGCCAGAATGGTCGTCAGCAGAAACAAGGAAATAGCCAGACTTAAAATGGTTAGAATGCTCCGAATTTTATTCCGCATGGCATTTTTCCAGATCAGATGAAGATACTTCATACCTGCCTGTTTTATCCGCTGTTCACCGTCTTCACCCTAATGGACAACCAACAACGTACAAAATAAAAGATTAAAGACAATTCTCAAAATGCTGTGCTACTTCCCGCACGGTCGATAAAATCTTTTCAACTTCCTGTTGAACGGGAACAGGTCGGAGATCTCTGGGTAAAAATCGCTTATCGCCGTATTCCTGAAGGATAAGTTGCGTTGCTTTGTAAACCACCGTCTCGGCCTTGAGAGATTCCAATTGCTTCAGAACTTTCGAGGTAGAACCCGACTCTGCAGGAAACCCATAGAATAAGCCCAAAGCTTTCCGAAAGGAGCGAGGGATCTGTTCATACAGGATGGATGAAACCGGTTGACTTGCTTCTCCTTGAAGATATTCCTCTAACTTTTTCAGTTCTGAAACGGCTTTTTCTTTTCCGGAAACTTCTTTAAGGGACCGTTCCTTGCTTTGTCTGGTCCAGGTGTAGATCAGCAGGAACAGGCCGACCAGGGAAAAAATAAGGAGTATAAATCCTAACAACAAGGTACGATAGGCAGAAAATTTAGATATCTCCGGCAGGTTTGTTAAAGGCCCTTCTAAAGGAATACCGTTAATGTCCTTCATGTTTGCCGGAAGTAGAGAGACGACTTTAACCGGTATGGGATCTGTCTGGATTTCTTGAGTTTCTCCAGGCCCCTGATCAGATCCTTCTTTTTTAATCGTATAAAGGATGTTAACAGAAGGAATTTCGTATTCTCCGGGGGCATAAAACACCAGCCGATAATTCCTGGTCGTGAGGATCTGATTATCTTCGGTCCGTGATTCGGATTGAGTTCCTGGCAAAGGGCTGCCAGGATCATCCAGGATTTTGAACGCCTTGGCATCTAAATGAGCCGGTTTGAGATTAATGGAACCCGGCGAAAGAAGCGATTCTTCAATCTGGACATTCTCGTCTCGAATTATCTGTAACCGGTACAGGACCGGATCTCCTGGATTAACAACCGAAGGGGTTAAATAGGCCTTTACAACCAGGGGTTTTGGAAGAGAGAGGAATCGGGGCCGCGCATTTTTAACCAGATCACTTTCTTCATAGGTATGAACCATCTGAAGAATATTTTTATCCGAAGCCGGGGTCAGTTGTAAAACAAAAAGTTGGTACTTATTGTTCTCTTTCTCTACTGAGAGTCTTTCCAGTTGATGTTTTTTATTAAATTCATTAATCTCTTCAGGAGTAACAAAGGATTTAAATCTGGCCGTGAACTCATCGGTCAATATCAGCGTTTTTCCCTGAGTTTGAACAATAGGCGTTGCAAATTGAACCATGGACGAACTGGTATTGACTTCATTGAGGATATCTAAGAGATTCTGATCGGATTGAATCTCTTTCTTGACCTGCACAATCAAAAGGTTTAAATCCGGTCGATCTGTAATTCCTGCTACTCTGGAATCCTCTTTATAAAGGCCCATGAAACTCTCCGGTTTAACCCCGGGTCTAAGCCGGACTGCAAAGGCTTTCAAGTAGAGGACCAAGGGAACTTTTTTCCCTTCGTCATCCCGGTAGTAAAAATCGGTAATGACAAATTTGGCCTTATTGGGTGTAGCGGTATTTGAGGGATTGGATGGAGATCTTACGATATCCTGAAGGGCCTGGGCAGAAACCCAGGAATTGATTTCCAAAAAAAAGAAGAAGAGTAAATAAACGAAAACATTCATGGGTCTTTTATTCATGGTCCGTTATTACAGATAAAAGGAAAAAGCCTCCCTTCCATCCCCCCGTGGACTGGGGGAATTACGGATCCCAGAGGCCATTAATTCACCCTTCGCATTCGTCTCTTCTGGAAGAGGGCGTCGATTTTTTCTACATAGGTATCCTCTTCTGTTGAAAAAGTGACATAATCCAATCCCAAGGCAGAAAAGGCTTCTTGCCGGGTTTGTCTCCATTTTTGCATCAACGCAGCAAATACCTCTCCATCCTGGACGGCATCCCACAGGAGGATCTGACCTGTTTCCATGTCCTGGAGTCTTACGAGCCCCTTCCCTTTAGGAAGCTCCAGCTCCCGCTGATCTTCGATAATTACAGGAATAAGATCGTACTCTTTGTTGAGATAGCGAAGAAGCTCAAACTCTGCCGGATCGATGAGAAAATCTGAAACGATGAAAACCAGGCTTTTTTTTACTCGGGCTTCCAACCAATCCAGGGCACATTTTAAGCTCGTTTTTGGATTTTTCGGTTCGGTGAGAAGAACATCGATAATTTTCCACAGATGTCCGCGTCCCCGCTGGGGAGGAATATACGTTTCAATCTGATCGGTAAATCCGATAAGTCCTACCCGGTTATTTTTTACAAGAGCGGACAGAGCCAGAAGTCCTACGACCATGGCCTGGGTTTCCTGTTTCTTCCTGGCCAGGGATCCAAACCGCATCGATCGACTTTGATCTAAAAGGATCATAACTGTTAGATCACGTTCGGCCAGGAAAGTCTTCATATAAAACTGGCCCATTTTTGCCGTGGTTTTCCAATCGATTTTTCGGATATCATCCCCGGGCTGGTATTCCCGAATCTCAGACAGATCAGAACCTTCTCCTTCCAAAGAACTGTCCCATTCCCCGGCCAGCGGACTGAGGGTCTTAAGCCTGGTAAAAAGCTCTAGGCGTTGTTTCTTTTTCAGAACATCGCTACGATCCATTTATACCCAAGGTAAAGATAAAGGACAACAGGGTCATGCTTTCTTATCTCTTATCTGCTCACCCTTCTGCACTTGCTTCAGGGGACAGGAATCTTCTCCAAAACCTGTTCTAATATCTCGTCGGCTGTTTTTTCCTCGGCCTCTGCCTTTGGGGAAAGGATAACCCGATGGCGGAGAACACTCAGGACGACCGCCTCGATATCTTCCGGAATCACATACCATCGCCCCTGTAAATAAGCCTGAACCAGAGCGGCAGTTTTAAGGGCTTGAGAACCTCGAGGGGAAGAACCATACCGGATATAAGGGGCCAACGCCTCCAATCCAAATTTCTGCAAAATCTCCTTATTTTTTCGGGTAGCGAAGATAATGAGTAGAAGGTAATCTTCTATCTTTTCATCCATGTAAATTGTTTTATGGATCAGGTGTCGGATCTCTGTTACTTCTTCAGGGGCCAGGACCGGGTTGATTTTGATGGTGTCAAAGTCTCGATGGATAATTTCTTTTTCCTCCTGTAAATCCGGATAGCCTACCTTAACCTTCAACATAAAACGATCCACCTGGGCTTCTGGAAGGTTATAGGTCCCTTCCTGTTCAATGGGATTTTGCGTGGCCAGAACAAGAAAAGGTTCAGGGAGAAGGTGGGTTTCTTTGCCGATGGTAACCTGTCTTTCTTGCATAGCCTCCAGAAGAGCGCTCTGTACTTTGGCAGGAGCCCGGTTGATCTCATCGGCCAGAACAAAATGAGCAAAGATAGGACCTAACTTAGGAACAAACTCGGCATCTTTAGGATTATAAATGAGAGTTCCAATCACATCGGCTGGTAACAAGTCTGGCGTGAATTGGATCCGTTGAAAGCTGGCCGACATGGCTTTAGCAAAGGTTTTGATGGTTAAAGTTTTAGCAAGGCCTGGAACACCTTCCAGAAGGATATGCCCGTTTGCAAGGAGTCCGATAAGGAGGCTGTCGATCATCTGATTTTGCCCTACAATCACCCGCTGGATCTCCTCTTTAAGGTCCTGGATTTTCGTATGATACTCTTCTAAGGATTCTCGATAAGCATCTGCCTGAACCTCAGGGTGAGCCTCCTTGAGCAATAACTCACTCTTTTTATGTTTTTTCATGGGTTCGTAATCTGTAGTCTGTAAGCTGTAGTCTGTGATGAATTATCGGTAATTAACCGCTTACTCCTGGCTTCGAAAGAACTTATAACCCGTTTCAGCAATAATTCAAAATGAATAGTTAGTTACTTTACATCACAAAGTCAATACCTCTTTAGATTCCATCAGGTTTTTTGTCGTTGACGGCTCATTTCAAAATTGAACCAGCATCCTTTGTTATAACAGGATTAATTAAATATAGTTGTAACGTTGAATCCGAAAAGTGTCAATGACTTTCCTGGGGTTTTAGGTAAAGAATCTTATTGACAGGGGGGATACCTCAGTTCTACTTTAGGAAAAGCTAAATATATCCCTGAAGGGCCACGAAGGATCACGGGGAAATTATTTTATACCATTTCCCTATTAAGATAGGATCTAAGCGGTATTCTGTTGAAGGGTGAGGTGGTAAGGGAGTTTCCCCATGGATCAAGCTAGCTTTTAGAGACCCCACTGGGATGATCCTGTTTATCAAAGTACGGGCGTCCTGGCTTGCACTCCCAGGCCCCAGAAACCCAGGCGGAGGGACCCTATTCATCAAATTACAAGGGGGTACACCTTTGCTTCCAGGTTCAGATGGTGGTTTAGGAGGAGAGCTGTAAACAGGTCGCTATATGGGATTTTTTATTCCTTAGCTTGACAGGTAGGGGATTATCTCTAGGTAACAGGGCGAGTGGTTATCAGGTTTCTTTCCAGGTGGTTTTTCGTGACCCTTCAGGGAAGCTGGCAAAATGAGACTGATTTTAATTCGACATGGCGAAAGTGAGCTCAATTCGGCAGGCATATTTCAAGGTGGGGATCTCGACCCCGCCTTAAGTCCTTTAGGACGAAGACAGGCTAAAGCTCTTGGACAGCGATTTAAATCGGAGAATTTGAAGGCCATTTACTCCAGTGCGTTGAGACGGGCCAGGGAGACGGCTGAGGAAATTGCACGGATCTGCGGGTTGACCTTTCAACCTGTTCCAGAACTTAACGAATTTGATTATGGTTTTTTAACGGGACAACCCATCAATGAAATTACCATGGGGGAGCTTAATAAAATTATAGCCCGTTGGAAAGCCGGGGAGGTTGACTTTCCCGTCCCTCAAGGTGAGTCTCCGGTCATAGCGCAAGCCCGGGCTATGCCTGTTATTAAGTCTATCATCGAGAAATATCCTTCAGGCGCGGTAGCCGTCGTGGCCCATGCTCAAATCAACCGAATCATTCTGGCCAGCCTTCTCGGGATAGGTTTATCCCGCCATCGAGAGATCCATCAGAATAACGCCTCTGCAAGCATTGTTGATATTAACGGTACCGAAGTTACCCGTATTGTTATCAACGATACAAGTCATCTGGATGTTATCAATGAGAATCCCTTTGATCAGATGAAGTGAGTTTGAATTGGTCCCAAACCTGGGTAAGTCCCATGGCTTTTCTTGCAGCCTGTAAGGTTGCCTTCGCTTCCCCACGAACGCGAAGGGTTCCTTTGTAAATAATTTCTTCTATAAATCCGGGTTGATTTTCATAAAAAGCCCGACGTTCCCGGATAGGTTCCAAGAATTGGTTGAGGGCCCTGGCAAGTTTTTCTTTAACTTCCCAGTCTCCGACCCGACCCTGTCGGTATCGGGTTTTAAGGTCTTCTACCTCTTCTTTGTTAGGGTTGAAGGTATCGTGATAGATAAAGACCGGATTTCCTTCAACCCGTCCCGGAATGTCGGCACGAATTCGAGCCGGATCGGTATACATGCTGAAGACTTTCTTTCGTACCGTTTGGGCATCATCACTTAAGAAAATAGCGTTACCCAGGCTTTTACTCATTTTGGTCTGTCCATCGGTACCGACTAAGGTCGGCACCTCTCCAACGAGTCCCTCCGGTATGGGAAAGACTTCCCCGTAGAGGTGATTGAAGCGGCGGGCAATCTCTCGGGTGACTTCTACATGGGCTATATTATCTTTTCCCACAGGAACCAGATGAGCGCGAACGCAGAGGATATCTGCTGCCTGGAGGACCGGATAGCCCAGCAATCCAAAGGGCATTTCTTCTTTGTTGGCATCCCGGGCCATTTCTTTCAAACTGGGCAATCGCTCCAGCCGTGGGACGGTGATCAAATTCTGGAAGAGGGTATAAAGTTCACAAACTTCGGGAACCGCAGATTGAATATAGAAGGTAGCAACTGCCGGATCGATCCCTGCAGCTAAGGAGTCCAGGACCAGGTCCCGAATGTTTTGGGCACTCTGGGCGATATCTTCCGGTGCATTTCGGGTGGTGAGCATATGCAGGTCGGCAATGATGAAAAAACTCTCATATTCGTATTGAAGTCGAATTCTATTTGCCAGGGTACCCACGTAGTGACCCAGGTGTAGCTTACCGGTAGGACGATCTCCGGTCAATATCCGTTTTTTTTCCATAAAATTCCTTTTAGAAACTATCCTGGAACGGGTTCCCCAAGGTCTTTAAAACCTTAGAGACCCTGGATAATCTTTCACTCTTCCGATCTTACAAAAGGATATTTTTAATCTTAGTTTTGTAGAAAATTTTTCAATAATTTTTTCCCCATCGGAGTTAAGATAGACTCCGGGTGAAACTGAACCCCTTCTATGGGATACTCCCGGTGGCGTAATCCCATAATTTCTTTCTCTTTGGTCTCAGCACTGATCTCCAGACAAGGAGGAAGGGTCTCTCGTTTTACGATAAGTGAATGATAGCGGGTTGCTTCAAAAGGGTTTTCTAAATCTCGAAAAATAGTTTTTCCATCATGATAAATCATGGAGGTTTTTCCATGCATGATTCGGTCCGCCCGAACGACTTCACCACCAAAAGCGGCTCCGATGCTTTGATGACCCAGACAGACCCCTAGAATGGGTATTTTCGTGTAGAAGTGTCGGATAAGCTCTACGGAAATTCCGGCCTCTGCCGGGGAACAGGGTCCCGGAGAGATGACAATCTTTTCCGGAGCGAGCGCTTCGATCTCTGCAAGGGTTATTTGATCGTTACGATAGGTTTGAACCTCAGCGCCCAATTCGCTGAGATACTGGACTAAATTATAAGTAAACGAATCGTAATTATCAATCATCAGAATCATAGGTTTAATTTACCCCCAGAACCCCAAAGTTTTCTAGACTTTTGGAAGTTCTTTGGGGCCCTTTGGGGAGAATACTTTTCTTTTCAATCCAGTCCTCTCTCCGCCATTTCAATAGCCTTCATCATAGCCCTGGCTTTATTCATGGTTTCTTCATATTCCTTTTCGGGAATAGAGTCGGCCACAATGCCGGCCCCGGCTTGAATGTAGGCCATATGGTCTTTCATTACAATGGTACGGATGGTGATGCAGGTATCCATATTCCCAGAGAAACTAAAATAACCTACAGCTCCGGCATAAGGACCACGGCGGGTATGCTCCAGTTCTTCAATAATCTCCATGGCCCGGATTTTGGGAGCACCGGATACCGTTCCGGCCGGAAAACAAGAACGAAAGACGTCAAAGGCATCACAACCTTTCTTCAAGATGCCCCGGACGTTGGAAACTATATGCATCACATGGGAATATTTCTCGATAACCATCAACTCATTGACTTCTACGGTTCCCGGTTCGGAAACCCTTCCTACATCGTTTCGCCCCAAGTCTACCAACATGACGTGTTCAGCTCGCTCCTTAGGATCGGCCAACAAATCCGCCATGAGTTTTTTATCCTCTTCATCATCACGCCCCCGACGGCGGGTACCGGCTATGGGACGAACCTCGATCCTCTCATTTTCCAAACGGACTAAAACCTCCGGTGAGGAACCCGCAAGCCACAAATCTTTTAATTTTAAGTAAAACATGTAAGGAGAAGGATTGATCGTCCGTAAAGCTCTGTAGACGTCAAACGGGTCTGCCGAAAGGGAGGTCTGCAACCTTTGGGATAAAACAACCTGAATAATGTCTCCGGCTTCTACATACTCAATAGCCTTTTTGACCGCATTCTCGAATTCTTCTTTTCGGAAATTTGAGGAAAGGGTCAAGGAGGTTACAGACCTTAATGGCTTCTTCTGCTGTAAGGGATCCCGGTAATGCCTGGGTAAATACGCTCTGAGAAGTTCTTCTACTTTAGTGGTTCCGTTCTGAAGTTCCTTGAGTTTCAAAAGCAAGATCTGAAAATCCACCATATCTATGGCATGGCGATAAATTTGCTCCAGTTCTGCTTCAGAGGCGTTTTCGTTAACATAGGCATTATAGACCACCTTGATGGTATGGGCCACATTATCGAAAATGAGAAGTTGATCTGTAAAGATGAAAATAGAGTCCGGAAGATTTAGATCGTCTACGTTCAGATCGGGCAGCTTTTCAAAGAACCGAACCATGTCATAGGTAATGTACCCTACGGCCCCTCCAAAAAAACGAGGTAACCCTTCTACCTGTACCGGTTTATATCGTGCCATCAGGTCTTTAAGAATGTCTAAAGGATCCGTTTTAACGGTTACCGTTTCCGATTTACCTTCTTTAATAATTTCAACGGCCTTCCCTTTAGAACGGAAGATCATAGAAGGCCGACTTCCCAGAAAACTATAACGAGCCCATTTTTCTCCCCCCTCCACACTTTCTAAGAGGAACGCGTAATCACCACCATCAATTTTTTTAAAGGCCGATACCGGGGTTTCCATATCTGCCAGAACCTCCCGATATACCGGAATCAAGTTCCCCTCTCGAGCCTTCTTCTTGAACTCTTCCAATGTTGGATGATACATAAGGCAAAAAATAAAAAAGCCATAGATAACTTTTTCAGCTACCTATGGCTTGTTTAACGGGTGATAAGCAGTTAACCGATCTATATGGGAATCCGCAGCGAGCTAGCCCACACCACAGGTAAGCATTGGCGCCACCACCAACGCCAAGCTTGAATTAAAAATTCATTTGGGCTAACCGCTCGTAAAAAATTCATACGTGACCCCATAAGATAAAGGGACCAGGTCTGGATTAGATTGAGAAAAACTTATCTTAAAGTTTAGAAAGATACCTGGTTCCTGTCAAGCTTTTTTTGTTAAGATTTTCTGGCAAGGTTTTTGAAGTAAAAACTGGCAGAGCAAATATATCTTGCTTTCTTTTAAAAAAAGGGATTAGTTTAGCTAAGATAAAGTACTATCACCGATTCTCCAGGTGAAGAGGAGGGAGAGATGAAGAGTTTTATTTCTATCCTGGTTATATTAATGCTTTTAGCAGGGGGTATTTATTTCTTTATGAAAGCAGGTCGTACAACCCAACAAAGTGGACAGGAAGTTCAAAAGGCTATGGAACGGGTTCATGCTACGACCCAAAAGGTTGAGCAGAAGGCCCAGGAACGAGGTAAACAGATGGAGGAAGTTACCAAATAGGGATGGGCATGTCGAAATCTCGCAGGAATAACTCTTTGAACTCGATCAAGGAAAATTCTGTATATTTACCCGCCCTCATTGTGCATGGAGGTGCGGGAAGGATAAATGATGGACGGTTACAGGAGCGGGAGATTGGATGCCGTCAGGCTGTCCTGGAGGGATGGCGAATACTTCAGGCAGGAGGAACGGCCCTGGATGCGGTGGAGAGAGCTGTGGTCGTTCTTGAGGATAACCCTCTATTCAACGCGGGTAAAGGGTCTGTTTTGAATCGAGATGGCGAAATAGAAATGGATGCCGGGATTATGGAAGGGGCCGGACTCAGGGCGGGGGCTGTAGCAGCAGTTAGAAATGTAAAAAATCCCATCCGACTGGCCAGACAGGTCATGGAAAAAAGTGAGCACGTGCTTCTGGTCGGTGAAGGGGCTTTTCGATTTGCCCAGGAAGTAGAGCCCGGTCTGGCTCAACCCTTGTTGTGTCAAAAAGAGGATCTGATAACGGAAAACCGACTGAAAGAGAAGTTGTCATCCCATAACCCCCAACGGCCTATAATAAAAAACCTGGAATCCCAAATCATCCACGGAGAAAAGGATACAGTAGGCGCGGTTGCCATAGACAGGAACGGATGTATTGCAGCCGCCACTTCTACCGGAGGTATTTCGGGTAAATATCCGGGTCGTGTAGGGGATTCTCCCCTGATAGGATGTGGGATCTATGCAGATAATCAATCGGGGGGGATTTCCTGTACGGGTCATGGTGAATTTATTATTCGAGTTGTATGGGCAAAGAGTGTAGCCGATTTTATTCTAACCAGGAATTGCTCTGCACAAGAAGCCGCTAATCTGGCCATTGACCTTCTTTATACCCGAGTTCAAGGCTTTGGAGGACTCGTTTTAATCGATCGATGGGGACAAATCGGCTTTGCCTATAATACCCCGCATATGACCTACGCCTTTATAAAGGAAGGAATGGAAAATATCGTATCCGGAATCTGAAAAGTGAGAATATAACAAAAAATGTTGAATTGGTTCCTTTCCATAGCATAAAATTCGTTTTAATGAAAATAAAAGTCTGTTTAAAATGTAAAAAAGAACTTTCAAAGAATACTTTTTCTCCTTGGGATGCCCGTGCTGGATATAGAACCTTTGATTTTTATTGTGAAAATTGTATGCATCTCCGGGAGATAATCGATGTGAAACTTCCCTGTTCCACCAAAGGATGTGGATATAGTTTATTCTTATCCCACCTGAATCTGGTAGACCTGGATGATAAATTGTCTGCACTGGAAATGGAAATTCTGCTGGAACATTTAAAAATCTCTCAGCCATGTCCCAAGTGTCATCATCCGGGAACCATTGGAGGATATTATATTCCGCTGTTAGAAACATCTGAGGCGGGGGAAGGCAGGTAATAGCTTTATGGACAGAAAACTTCCTGTTATTTTAACCGTCATTTTCCTTTTGCTGCTAGTCACCATGTCCATCAATCCCTATTTTTACCTCGTCGTGTGGGTAATTATCTTCTTTACGGCCATCATCACCCTTTTTTCTGTAGACCTTTATTTTTCTCGAAGATCCCCACGAAAAAGACCCGAAGAAGAACTGAACTGGGACGAGACCCTGTGGGTCAAGGAAGTATGGCCCAAGAAGAGATCCCAGAAAAAAGTTGAGGAATTAGTATGGGATGAAAGTTTCTGGGATAAGAATGTCTGGAAGGAATTAGAAAAGTATGAAAGATCACGAAAGTGGTATAATCGAATTGGACTGGGATTAGTTTGGGAAAAGGTAAAGCGGTTAACGAAGGACGACGAGCCGTAGGTAGTGGACCGTGGACAGTAAAGATCACGAAGAAGGTAAGAGTATGGGCATATGGAAGTAAAGTCTTCCACACGTCCCTACCCCCATACCTTTATGCTCCCATACTTTAAGAAGCAGACGAATCTCTTCCTCCTTTGTCTTGAACTCTTCGACCTGACGTAGGACAGGCCTGGAAGCGAGTGGAAGATTGCCGGGTCCACCACCCACGGCTTAATGGTTTAAATCTATGAGTGAGATCATGGATCTTCATGCCAGAGAAATTTTGGATTCTCGAGGAAACCCTACCATTGAAGTAGACGTTTATCTAGACAGTGGAGCGATGGGACGAGCTGCCGTTCCTTCCGGAGCGTCGACGGGAGAACGAGAGGCTGTAGAGCTCCGAGACGGCGACAAGAACCGTTATATGGGAAAGGGGGTTTTACAGGCGGTTGCCAACGTAAATAATGTTATTGCCGAAGAGATTATCGGCATGGAAGCTCTAGATCAGATTTTGGTAGATCGAAAACTGATCGAAATGGACGGTACCGAGAACAAAAGCCATTTGGGAGCTAATGCCATCTTAGCCGTTTCCCTGGCTGTGGCCAAAGCTGCAGCGGAGGAAGTAGGACTGCCTCTCTATCGCTACCTCGGAGGGGTCAATGCCCATGTGTTACCGGTACCTCTCATGAATGTTATCAATGGAGGGGTCCATGCAGATAACAATCTGGACTTTCAAGAGTTCATGATTGTGCCGGTAGGAGCTTCCAGTTTTAAAGAAGCCCTCCGTATGGGTGCAGAAGTCTTCCATCACCTGAAGAATGTTTTAAAAAGCAAACAATATAGTACAGCGGTAGGGGATGAAGGGGGATTTGCTCCAAATCTCAGATCCCATGAGGAAGCCATGGAAATACTCCTGGAAGCCATCCAGAAAGCGGGTTATGAACCCGGCAAGCATATCTATTTAGCCTTAGATGCGGCCGCCAGTGAACTTTATGTAAAAGAAGAAAGTAAGTATCTATTTAAAAAGTCGGGGGGACCTACCCGAACCTCTGAAGAAATGGTCCAATTATACAGCGAATGGGTCGAAAGATACCCCCTTATCTCCATCGAGGATGGAATGAGTGAGTCTGATTGGCGGGGATGGGAGCTTTTGACAAAGACGCTATCTAAAAGGGTTCAATTGGTGGGGGACGATCTCTTTGTAACCAATCCCCAAATTTTACAGGAAGGAATTCAAAAAGGAATTGCAAACTCCCTACTGGCTAAACTCAATCAAATCGGTACACTTTCAGAATGTCTCTCGGCGATTTCCATGGCTCAACGGGCTAAGTATTCGGTCATCATATCCCATCGGTCCGGAGAAACCGCCGACACAACCATTGCAGATCTTGCCGTGGCAACCAATTGTGGGCAGATTAAAACGGGTTCTTTAAGCCGAACCGACCGGGTAGAGAAATATAATCGTCTTTTACGGATCGAGCAGGAATTGGATCGTGCAGCCGTCTATCTGGGATTAGAAGCCTTTTCAAATATCTAAAATGCAAAATGTAAAACAAAAATCGGTAGCTTAAGAAGCGGACCAATCCAGAAGTTGATGGATGTTTACATTCTCCGGTAGATCTGAAACCAGACAGTAAACTAATCCCCGATAGTTCCAGTAGATCCCTGTGTATCCATCCACCTGATAGAAATCAAAATCGATATCCTCAGGAGTATTCCGGGCAGTTTCCTCTATCTTAGGTCTCCATGCCTTGGTCACAGCCAGAGAAATAGGATTACCATTTAACTCATATATAATTAAAGCCACCCGTTCTCCTTGAAAGCCGGTTAATCGTCCCCCCAGCAGCTTGATATTTTTATCTCGAAAGGAAGGGAGGAGAAGGTTAAAGTTGATTTTATTTTTAAACCACCGAATTACCTCTTCGCGGTCACTGCTTTGGATTTCAAGGGGAAGTTCTTGTCTCAAATAATCTTCATAATCCCGGGTAACAGCTCTCAGAAAATCAGTATTTTCTCCGGAACCAGACGGGAATTTTTGTAGGAAATAAAGCCCTATGCCGATTATCCCGGCAAGAAGCAGAACCCCTGCCAGGATGGATCTGGCCTTAAGGATAGAAGGTTTCTTCTGTTGTGGTAGTTCAGCCTTTCGCAGTTTACTTCGAATACTCAACTCCAATCCCGGAGGAACTTCTTCTCGAATCTCACTTTCCTTAATTAAGTTTAAAAACTGTTGCCGCTTTTCAAAGATTTCAGAACAGCTTGGACAGGTGGACAGATGGTTCTGGATTCGTCGAGTATCCTCTTCGCTAAACTCCCCATCCAGGTAAATATCTAGTAAGACCTTGACCTCTTCACACTCCTTCATAGGGTTTCCTCACTCCTCAGGGGGTAAGTTTTTCAATATCTTCTCCTTCAGAAGTCTTCGCCCTCTGGATAACCTTGACATGACTGTTCCAACAGGCAATTCCGTGATCTCGGCTATCTCTCGATAACTAAATCCATGAAAATCCCTTAATATCATAACAGTTTTATAGGGTTCTGGTAAATGGTTTAAGGCATTTTTAATATCTTCCAGCTTAACTCTGGTTAAAAATTTTTGCAAGTCTTCTTCTGTCGAGTCTAAACAAAGGAAAGAATTTCTAAAATGGGTTGGGTCTTCATTAATATATCTGGCCTTTTCCATCTCCACGAAGGTGTAGCGGTTCTCTGCTTTTTTACGGGAATCTATAAATAGATGATACATGATGGCAAAAAGCCAGCCCTTGGCATTTGTCCCAGGTTTAAACTGGTCAAACTTCTCAAAAGCACGAAGGTAAGTCTCTTGGGTTAGATCCTCTGCGTCATTTTCATTTTTGGTGAGTTTCCTGGCAAAGTTATAAAGGTCTTTCAAATAGGGGAGGGTTATTTGTTCGAAAGTTTTAAGTCGTATATTTTTACCGCCAAACATACCTGCCTATTCTTCCTCGGTTAACTCAAACCTCGGTAACTGTGGCACCTAATTTCTATTAATCAAAACTTAACTTATAAGGTTTTGACCATTTCATCAATGAAAATTTTTCCTTAATTCGGGAATAAAAGTCAGAAACTTCGTTTATTTAGATAGAAAATCATTCTCCCACCGGTTAACTGATGAGTTAACCAGTATCTGGTTTACTTAATTTTGAAAAGACTATTCTGTCGAAACCTTAGTTTGAAGAGGGAGGAAACCTTGATGAAGGGATTACAGAAATACCAAATAGCCTTTATAGTTGGAATGGGGATTCTTATCTGTATGGTTCAGGAAGCTCAGGCCATTCCTGCTTTTGCACGTAAATATAACACCTCCTGTGCAACCTGCCATGAAGCCTTTCCACGGCTCAATGCTTTTGGGGAGGCTTTTCGACTCAATGGATACAAATTCCCCAATAACGATGCGGCTTATATCAAGCAAGAACCTGTTACTCTGGGACAGGAAGCCTATAAGAAACTCTGGCCCAAAGCCATCTGGCCTTCCGATATACCTGGGTTTCCCCCAGTGGCCCTGAGGATTATCTCGGATTACAACGTAGATACAGGTGGAACTAAGGAGGCCCGGAGCCAATTTGAGATGCCTCAAGAAATAGAACTCCTTGCCGCTGGAGCTATGGGAACCAGTCTCTCCTTCTTTACAGAAGTTGAATTCGAAAGTGAAGAAGAAGAAATTGAAACCGAGTTGACGGGTTCGCTTCAGTTTGAGAACCTTTTAGGACCTAAACATTTACTTAACCTTCGCGTAGGTAAACTGGGAAGACATGAACTGGAGCTCTTCACAGCCCGAGACAAGAATAGGCTGACGTTCAATCCCTATCTTTACAGTAATTGGACCTTACCTTACCCAGAGGGGTTCTCTACAAGAAATTTGTTCCAACAAAGTAATCTACAACCCGGCATAGAACTTAATGGTTTTGGAACCCGCTGGCGCTACGCCATCGGTGTTGTAAACGGTAATAATGGGAGTATCGAGGACAATAACTCCCAGAAGGATGTCTATGCCCAGTTAGCTTTGAAGTTTAAGGGTCTTGGATTTGATGGCTCAAGCAGTAAACAGAAGGAGGAAGGGGGTACCTCAGGAACAGGCGGCTGGCAAGATGATTCTATCATTGCCAGTTTATTAGGCTATCGTGGAACAGCTTTAGTCAACCTGACAGGCGATGAAGTCGATAACCGAAATGATGATTTTTGGCGATTTGGTATCGGCATTCAGGGGAAATACCGGGACTTTAAGATCGGAACCGGCTATATCTGGGGAAGCAATGGCAATCCCTATGGAACCCTGAGCGACAAATCTGTCGACTCCAGGTCCTGGTTTATTGAGGGGGAATATTTCATCTATCCCTGGGTGATACCTTCTCTGCGCTATGAAGCCCTGAGCCTGGATTTACCCGATGTTCCGGGCTTGCAAAGGGATCAAGACCGGGCAAGGTTTATAACCAGCCTCACCTTCCTTGTGAGGGCAAACGTGAAAGTCTTAGTGGAAGGGCGCTTTGCAACCAAAGATGAACGTTTCACAAAGGCAACTCCGGCAAGCAGCAAACATAGTGATGATGCAGTTGACCTGAGTTTGGATTTTGCTTTTTAGGAATCTTGGTGCCTAAAATTACCCTTAAACTCATATGAGAGGGATTATGAAAACTTTGACAGGGCTCAAAGTAATATCACTTTTTGGGTTAGGAGTCTTGATGGTTCTGCTCCAGGTACTTCAGAGTTCTAGATTACCGGCCCAAGGGGAAGAAAAAACGGGAACCCTAGTGGGCGGGGTTCAACACCCTTCGATGAAAAAGTACCCCGGCGTGGTTTATATCGAAGAGATACCGGGTAAAGAATTTAAACCGCCGGAGAGACCTGTTGTGATGAATCAGAAGGAGAAAACCTTCATTCCACGCGTTCTACCCATCTTGGTGGGAACCCAGGTCGACTTTCTCAATAGTGATAGCTTCAAGCACAGCGTTTTATCTCCCGATGGTGAGAAATACAATCTTGGCTTCTTGAATAAGGGTGAAAAGCGGAGCTATACGTTTAAACGACCTGGGGTTTATACACAACTTTGTTCGCTTCATCCCGAAATGGTGGCCTACATAGTAGTGGTCAAAACTCCTTACTTTGCAGTAACGGATTCAGACGGCAAGTTCAAGATTGCCGATGTCCCCATCGGAATCTGGAAACTTAAGGTGTGGAACGAGCTCCTCACACCGAAACAGATAGATAAAACCTATGAGGTGAAGATCGAAGAGGGTAAAGAAACCTCTGTAGCGCTTGAACCTTGAAACAGTAAAATTGAGATACTGAATTTCTTAATAAGGAAAAGTCCATTTGTTAAGGTTATAGAAAGATAAATACTATGTGATTCCCCCTCACCCCCAATCTCTCTCCCGAAGCTTCGGGAGAGGAGGCACCTGGGGAATCGGCCCGGAAATCCATCGGCTCCTTTCTTCTGCAGCGTGGGAGAGGGACCGAAGGTAAGGGTCGCTTAAAAGTCAAACAAAATTAAGTAAACGGTGTAATACCTTAAAAATTTTTAAAGGAGTTTCCTACGTTTTACCGAACCAATTCAATTTCTTGTGTAATTGGACGACCTCGCCGATAATGATCGTCGTAGGAGGTTTGAAGTTCTGCTCGACGGCTTTTTCGACGATATTTTGTAAGTTCCCTATGGCCACTTTCTGTTCGGCTACTGTACCCCATTCAATGAGGGCCACCGGAGTCTGAGGGGGCTTACCGTATTCCAGGAGCTGCTTAACGATGTAAGGGAGATTTCTAAGCCCCATTAAAATGACTAAAGTTTGTCCTTCCCGAGCCAGCAAGCTCCAGTCGATTTGAAATTCGCTCTTATGGGAGCTTTCATGGCCCGTTAAAATGGTAACCATGGAACTATAAGATCGATGGGTAACGGGAATTCCGGCATAGGCAGGAACGGCAATGGCTGAAGTCACCCCGGGAACTATTTCAAAGGGGATTCCGGCCTCGGCCAGAACTTCTGCTTCCTCCCCACCCCGACCAAAAACAAAGGGATCCCCTCCCTTCAATCGGGTTACGATCTTCCCGGATCTTGCCCCCTCAATCATCTTCTGGTTAATTATTTTTTGATCGGTCTGGAAGTTACTGGCCTGCTTACCTACATAGATGATTTCGGCCCCCGGTGCAGCATACCTTAATAACTCTTCAGAAGCCAGGTAATCATACAAGATTACATCGGCCTGTTGAATACATTGGATCCCCTTCAAAGTAATAAGTCCCGGGTCTCCAGGGCCTGCTCCAACCAGATAAACTTTACCCATGGGTTTTGCTTCTTCATTCATTTTTTGAAATTACCTGAACCCTCGAAACCATCTCCGCAGGAGGAGCCGGAAAACCTCCTGGGAGTCACCAGCCACTCATCCAGAACCCACGTCGAGCGATTTCCAATAATAAGAACCGTTGACATATGAATCGGATGGTGGATCATCTTTTCCAGAGTTGTTATCACTACCTCTTGTCCCTCTCGATAGGCATTACTTACAATCCCCACCGGGGTCTCCGGTGATCTATAACGAAGCAAAATACGTCGAGCTTCTTGAATTTGCCAGGTTCTCTGGCGGCTTTGAGGATTATAAAGACAGATTACAAAATCAGCCTGGGCTGCAGCCTGAAGTCGCAGGGCAATTTGATCCCAGGGAGTTAAAAGATCACTCAGGCTGATACAGGCAAAATCGTTCATGAGTGGTGCACCCAGCAGAGAAGCCGCTGCCTGCGCGGCTGTAATTCCGGGTATGACCTCAAGGGGAGGTAACCGGGTTTTACTCTCCTTCCACTCGGATAAGATCTCAAAGACCAATCCTGCCATGGCATAAATTCCTGCATCTCCACCGGAAATCAGTGCAACGATATTCCCCTCGCAAGCCTTTTCAATTGATAAACGAGCCCGTACCCTTTCCTCTGTAATTTCCTTACGGATGATCTGCTTACCCTCCAGTAACGAAGACCCGGCAGGATCCTTAGCAATCCAATCGATATAAACACGATAGCCAATAAGAATCTGACTTTCTTCAATGGCTCTCCGGGCCGCATAGGTCATATGTTCCAGGCTACCAGGGCCTATTCCTACCAGATAAAGTTTACCGTTCATAAAAATAAACCGATCTTCCAGACAACTACCCAAAATCAATTTCTGCAATGGCCAGGGTTATCCGATCATAGATAGATTTCTCTACTAAAAGCCTGGCCTTCTGACAGGGTGATTGACGTTGGGCGCTTAGCAGGGCGGCAGGTTCACAAACTCCCCATACTCCTATCTGTTTAAAAACGACTTCAGAGGGATGGGGAAGATCTTTAACGGTGTTAATTTGATCCTTACTAAATATATCGAGGGATAAACGATATTTCTCACTGAAAACTCTCAATCCCGTTTCCTCTTTTTTTAAGTCTATAGTAGCCAGATTTCGGATACTCTCAAAGGCCAGTTGATGGCGTTTTAATAAAGAAAATAAGGCCTCTTCTACCTCCTCCGCAGAGATACCCCGGGTACATCCGATTCCGACCACAAGACTTTTAGGTCGATAGATTACCACAGGACACAAAGGGAGAAGGGAGGAGGTCCCGGGTACCGTTTTATTTTCCCAGTGTGTGATCAGGATCAGCGCTTTGCAATCTGATTTTCTCAACTCTTCCAGTTCCGTATAAAGACGAATATTCCCCGGAAGGGGTTGATGAGAAGACCACCAATTTCGCTCTCCGGAATCCTGATAAATCCCTACAGGTTCCCGATTAATCACCGCAGCACTCACCGGAGTTATCTGGTCCGGGTTAACCAGATGCCATCCCCATGGTTTACCCAGTAAATCTACGGCCAGGGTATCATGAACTTCCGATGCCGTGGTAATTACGGCCTGACCACCCAGTAAATCGGCAATTTGTCGGGCGAGTTGATTGGCCCCACCTAAATGGCCTGAAAGGACACTGATGGCAAATCTCCCCGCTTCATCCACAACGACTACGGCTGGATCTGACCGCTTATCTCCGGCTAACTTCCCTAGAGCTCGAACTACAATGCCTAGAGGCATACAAAGTACCAACCCCCGATGGGATGTGAAAATATCTTGAAGCAGAGAAATAACCGAACCGTTATAAAATACAACACCCTGCAGTTCTTTGGACAAAATAACCCTTTGCCTTACATCTTCAGGTAAATAAAGCTGGCTATCTGGTAACAGATGATGAAGCTTCCGGGCTAATTCGGCACCGGGATAACTTCGGGCAATAATTCCCAACTCTCCGAAAGGAAGTTCAGAGGATTTTAGTCCTGCCTCTTCCCCTTTCACCTCTTTACTTTCCCATTCTTTTCTTAAATCGGTTTTACGAAAAAGGTGGTTAAAGGTACGATCATAAAGGCGGGAGGTTTTAAGGTCTTCCCCTCGATCCCTGTCAAGGTCGATTAACGATTTCAGGGCAGGTCCTACCAAAATAAGGGCTTGTTTGGTAATTCTGCTCCGGATAACTTCTTCGGCAACCCGATCCAGAGTGGTTAGAATAACCTGTTCATCGGGCCAGGTAATCCGGTACAGGACCGCTACCGGAGTAGTTGGACTATAACCTCCTTCTCTCAATTCTTCTACAACTTTTCGGATATGAGAGGCACTGAGAAAAATAGCCAGGGTGGTTTGATGGACCGCCAATTTTCTTAATTCCTCCTGGGGAGGCATCGGTGTACGACCCCCTATCCGGGTTAAAATAAGGGTTTGAGCCACTTCTGGAACCGTCAATTCGATTCCTAATCTTGCAGCAGCGGCAAATATCGAGCTAACCCCCGGGATCACTTCATAGGGAATCCCGGCTTCATTTAAACGGACGATTTGCTCCTGAATGGCCCCGTACAGGCTCGGATCTCCACTATGGACCCGGGCCACTATCTGACCTTCCCGGGCAGCCTGGATGATTTTGGCCATAATTTCATCCAGATGAAGGTGAGAACTCCCTTCTATCCTGGCATCGGATTTTGCAAATCGACGGATCTCAGGGCTAACCAAAGAATCTGCGTACAAAATAAAATCGGCCTTTTCCAAAATCTGTTTTCCCTTTACCGTCAGATATTCCGGATCACCCGGTCCAGCTCCAATAAAATAGACTTTTCCTTTCACAAACCCAAACTGTCAGGACCCCACCCCTACCCTCCCTGTACACGGGGAGGGAGAAGGAGGGGCTATGCCCGTACTCCGGTCGAAAGTTAAAATTGTAACTTCCGGCCTTTCGACCTCTATTTCTTGATGATGAGTAAAGAAAGGTAAGGAAGCTCCCTACCCCGTAAGGTTCTAAGGTCTCGTACCATACGTTCTTCTGGAAATCCTACTTTCTCCACATAGATGGTATTTTCTAGCAGACCTAACTCCTCCAGAAGGTTCAAGACTTTGTCAAAAACCCGGTGAATCTTCATTAACACCACGGTATCGAATTGTTCCAGGGTCTGGCGCAGAAAAGGAGAGATCGGGCCCGCACGACCCGCGTAATCCCCGAATTCCCCTTCCTCATAGGTAGCCGGTAGAATAGCTACCCGTTCCTCGGCTACGGCCAGAGGCCACTGGACCCAGGCAGAAGCCGCTTGAATAGAAGAGATCCCCGGGATCACTTCAATGGGAATAGAGGGGCTTCGACTTTTTAAAAGCTTGAAAAGATAAATAAAGGTTCCATAGAAAAAGGGATCTCCTACCAGGATATAAACCATATCTTGTCCCGCTTCCAGAACCGGGATAACCTTCTTAAGGATCTCCTCCCAGGCCGAATTGAGTCGCTTTAAATCTTTCGTCATGGGTAGCGGAAGAAAAATAATTTTCTGGCGCTCCGGATTGATATAGGTCTTAGCAATTCGATAAGCCTGGCTTTCCGTTGAAGAATCTTTTTGAGGAACTAAAATGACCGAAGCGGACTGAAGTCGGCGTAATCCTTTAAGAGTAATCAACTCAGGATCTCCAGGTCCTACTCCAACTGCATAGAGAGTGCC
This sequence comes from Candidatus Limnocylindrales bacterium, assembly GCA_035559535.1. NCBI lineage: Bacteria > Bacillati > Chloroflexota > Candidatus Limnocylindria > Candidatus Limnocylindrales > Candidatus Limnocylindrales bacterium. The sequence continues at coordinate 43,521 of DATMBG010000050.1, read as the reverse complement.
ATAAGCCATGATAACGCACCGGGGAGCTTTTTGAAGCGCAAGACCAGGAACTAATTTCCGGGTCCCCGCGCCTCGATGTCTCCGGGTCTTTCATTTCGTGCGGACACAATAAAAACCGGATCTAGAGGGACTAATCGCGTCATATCCAGGATTTCTTTACTCCGGGCGATGGAAACCTGGGTAATTTCTGGAATCCAACCCTGAGCTCGAAGACGTTCCATCACTTCATAAAGCCGCTCTAAAGAGATCAGGTTGAGAACCAGGTGACCGTTTGGACGAAGCCGGGAAAAAATCATATCCAGAATTTCTTTCATTTTTCCCCCACTTCCACCTATAAATACGGCATCGGGTGACGGCCAGTCTCGACAGGCTTCCGGCGCCCAACCTTCGGTCAGGTTAATTCGGGTTATTCCAAACTTAGCACAATTGTTCCGGATATGCCGGATACACTCTTCGTCTTTCTCCACCGCAAAGATCTTCCCTTCACGGGCAATCCGGCTTGCTTCGATGGATAGAGAACCACTCCCTGCACCGATATCCCAGACTATGCTATCCTCCCTTAACTGCAATTTAGCCAGACTGATGACCCGAATCTCTTGTCGGGTCATCAATCCCTTTTTTGCAGTAAATTCCGTATCGGGAATTCCCAAAACGGAAAAAGCAGGGGAAGAGAAGGATATGGGATAGATAGATGCGGACGATTCCCTTCTTTTCTCCTCCTCTTCCCTTCCCCTCTCATCTAAAAGGATGAGAATATTCAGGGGATCGAACGATTGATCCGGAAGAGCTTCCAGAGTTGTTTCTACAATTCGTTCCTGAACCCCATCCAAATGTTCACAAACCACTGCCCGCCGTTTAGAAATACCGGCTGCCAGAAGAGCTTTGGCGACTACCCCTGGGGTATGATCAGGATCTGTAAAAATGGCTACTTTAGGATGTCGTCGAACAACTTCAATGATGGGATCAATGGGTCGACCGTGCACACTAACTACCACGGCATCCTGCCAGGATTCTTTGATACGTGCAAAGGCCAACTGCACGGTGGTAACATTGGGAAAGATTTCTATCCAATCCTTGGGTAAATGCCGACTAAGATAACTACCAATCCCATAGAAATTAGGGTCTCCAGAGGCCAGGACAACAATCTGTTTCCGGGTAGCTTCTTGCTTCAAATATTGAGTCAACTCGGCTAAATTGTTTTTGATCAGCCACCGTTCAAATCCGATCGAATGCTTCGGCTTTACCTCTGAAAAAAGGGCCAGGTGTCGCTCTCCACCGCATAAAACCTCGGCAGATTGTATACGATCTAACACTTTAACCGGCAGACCAGCCGGCCCTGCATCGGTGATACCGATAATACTGATCACATCCAGTAGTCCTGAGTGCGGAGTGCGGAGTTTTTACTCAATCCCCAGAACTCAACACTTAGGACTCGGTGCTGGCATGTCCTAATACTTTTCCGTCGAAATCAAAGAGAATAACTTCAACGGTTATCTGACCTTGGATATAATCAAAACATTGTTGACAGACCCGCCGACAGATGAGGGGGAAGACCTCTTTAAGGCCGTGTGCCAGAGCGATTTCCATGAAATGACGGGCCGTATTACCCGTTCGAATTTCCATCAGAACAGACTCGGGAGCCCCACACTGTTCGGCTATATTCGCTAAAAAACCAAGGTCCACCTGATTTCCGGCAACGTGGGTTTGAAAATGTCCCTGGGCAATCTTTGAGAGTTTTCCAATCATTCCACAAAGCGTTACCCGGGCCAATTTATTCCGAACACTGGCTTTTAGAGCATCTCCTGTAAAGATGCCCATATCTACAAAGGCCATTTCGGGCAGATCAGGTCGAAGCTGTTGGGCAAATTTTTCGCTACTACTCCCTGTACTCAACACAATTTCCTGACAGCCATTGGCAGCGGCCACATTAATAGCCTGAATCACACTGGCCCTCCACGAGGCCGTAGAGTAAGGCTTAACAATTCCTGTGGTACCCAAAATCGAAATCCCTCCCAAAATGCCTAATCGGGGATTGGTGGTTTTTTTCGCCAACTCCTCTCCCTTCGGAACAGAAATGGTAACGCAGACCCCACGGGAAAGAGAGGAAGAAGTAAGGGCCTCTTCCACAGAGTAGGTAATCATCCGACGCGGAACCCGATTGATGGCAGGCCCTCCCACCTCTAGTCCCAATCCCGGTTTCGTAACCGTACCGACCCCAATCCCGCCTCGAATTTCGATACCCGGTTCCCCCCGCCAGGTTACCGTGGCACAAATTTCCGCGCCGTGGGTTACATCGGGATCATCGCCAGCATCCTTGATAATACCACAATGAGCCTCCTCAGGCGTTATGCGCCAGTTTATCGGCTGAAACGTCGCAGTCCGATGAATTGGGAGCCAAATCGTTACCGTTTCTACCGGCTTTTGCTGTTGTAAGGCCAAAGTGGCCGCCTTTGCCGCTGCCGCAGCACAGGATCCGGTCGTATAGCCGGTACGTAAACCCCTCTTTTTCATACTCCTGGAAAAAGAAAAGAGGAAGCGTTTTATCCCTCTTTCCTCTCCTTCTTCCCCTTCACTTTTTCGTTCTTTCTCCTTCTACGGCCAGTTTAAGAAGCGCATTGACAATGGCTACCGCAACGGAACTACCCCCTTTGAACCCGGACGTAGTAATCCATGGAATGGAAGTTAACTTCTTCAGAGCTTCCTTAGATTCCACCGTTGAAACAAAACCGACGGGTACCCCGATAATCAACCTGGGATACACTTTTCCCTGCTGAACTAAAGCGATTAATTCCCACAAAGCGGTCGGTGCAGTACCGATGACAAAAATTCCTCCCGAGTTGATCCACGTAGCCGCCTTGCGTATGGCCATCATAGATCGGGTAATCCCTTCTGATTCGGCCATTTTTTGAACCTCAGGGTCGGTAATAAAGCAACGGACTTTTCCACCCAAAGTTTGAAAAAGGATTTGATTGATCCCAACTTCGACCATCCGGACATCCACCACAATATCTTGCCCGGCCCGGATGGTAGTTATTCCGGCATCTATGGCCTGGGGATGGAACTGGAGACTATCCGCAAATTCGAAGTCGGCCGTAGCATGAATAACCTGACGGATAATGGGCCAGGTTGCGGAAGAAAAATCTCTCCCCTTTAATTTCTCTTCTATAATTTTAAAACTCTGGGCCGTAATTTCCTTTGGATCAAGAATCATGGGAATGGTGGGGGTGATGATGGGTATGTCCATGGTCTCCAGGGCCTGTCCGTAAACCATGGGCCAGATCAGAGATCTGAGGTAGACCATAATCTTCTTCAAAGCCGGGCCAGCGTACGCGGTATTTGCAAAGGTCACAATTCATCCGCACTTCCCCGTTTAAAGCTTCCTGGATCCTTTGAAGGAGAACTTCCAGAATGTTGGGGTGCCCACCCAAATGCTTTCCCCACAGGATCTCCACCGCCGGAAATCGCTTCCTTTCCGCTTCGGCCTGCCGGTAAATACGCTGGACCAGTATCCCCGTAAAGAGAAAATAAGGAAGTACAATGATACGACGGGCTCCCAAACGAACACACCGCTGTATACCTTCCGGAACCCGGGGAGAGGTAATGCCTACAAAACAGGTTTCTACCCAACCAAAACCGCGACCTTCCCACAATAAGCGGGCTACTTTGTAAACATCTCCATTGGCATCAGGATCCCGACTACCTCTCCCTACCAATAATACGGCAGTTTCTTTTCGACTCCTGGGAGGTACTGAAGCTTCTACTTCATCTAACCGTTCATCTAAAATCGAAAGAATTCTTGGATCGATACCCAGATGCGGTCCGTAAATAAATTCCACCTGGGGATAACGAACTCGCGATAGATTAATCGAGCTGGGAACATCGGTTTTCATATGACCTGCCGGAACCAGAAACAACGGCATTATAAGGATTCTTCTGACACCTTCGGCCACGCAGTGATCGATGGTATCGAGGATAGGAGGATCGGCCAGTTCCAGAAAGCAAGGTTTGACGACTTGTTCTCCAGAATGGAAATGGATCGCCTCCAGAAAATCAGGTTTTTGATCCCTTATAACTGCCTGAACCTTTGCGGCAAACTCCCTAAACTCATCGGCTCCTTCATCATCACGACTGCCATGTCCAACGAGCAAGATGATATCTTTCATGGATCTCCGGGCCATAAGCCCTACTCAGCATTCAGTACTTAGTAGGGTTTAGGGTCCCTCGAACGGCCTTTACCAGACGGTTAGCAACCAGATCCTCCAGATGGAGATACTGACCGCCTAAAGCTGTCGCAATTTCCCGTAGAATACTTAAACGGATATAACCTTGTTCCGTATCGATAATCAAAGATCGGATACCCTGCTTTCGGATTTGCTTTGCAAGAATTTTAGCTTCGGCTAAGGGATCTCCTCCGTATAATGAGACGTTGGCGCGTCCATCTGAAATAAGGACCAATAAGGGAACTAGCTGTTTATCCCGCATTTTCTGCTGTTGAAATGTTATAAAAGCCCGGTAAAGCCCTTGAGCTAATGGAGTTCTTCCCCCTGTAGGCAACTGACGTAAGTACTGTTCTGCCAGCTCCACACTGTGAGTCGGAGGAAGGACTAAGGAAGCTGTATCTCCCCGGAATGTAATCAAACCTACCCGGTCCCTTCGCTGATAAGCATCCAACAATAGAGACAGGATAGCTCCTTTGGTAGCCACCATTCGGCGATGGGATCCCATGGAACCACTGGCATCTACCACAAACAGAATCAAATTTCCTATTCGGGTTTCCCGGACCTTCTCCCGAAAATCCATGGAATGAATGAGCCATTTGGGACGTGGAGACACCGAGACGCCGAGATGCGGAGAATTCTTTTCTGTGTCTATCTGTCCGTGCTTCCACACTTCCAGATCCCTGCGTCTTTTCTGATAGGGAGCAGCCGCTCGAAGGGTCGCATCCAGGGCCAGATCCTGGATTCGCTCCTTAGGTATAGCTGAACCGATGTAATGTCCTGTTCCTGAGCTTCCATAGGTTGTGCTCCGTCGTCCATATCCACTCCGTGGAATTTTATCTTTCACCTCAGTGGAAAAAGGTTTAATCGGGAAGGGTGTACCAATCTCAAATATTTTCTCCTCCACATGATTCGTCGTTGGTTGCCTGTCAGTTGTTGTCTGTGGAGGATCGGCCATCTGGGGTTCTTGAGCTATTACAGAGGATGATGAATGGCTAACTCCAGACAGCGGATTACGGACGGCGGATAAAAGCTGATCCCGATTAAATTGGGACTGTTGAAAAGGTTGACGCCGTTGTCTATGGAGTAAGACCAATTCTGCCGCCTCCTGAATATCTTCTTCAATGACCTCTGTACGACCCCTATAAGCCGCCAGGGTACAGGCCGTTTTGTACAGTACAATATCGGCCCTTAATCCATCTACTTTATATTCAATACAGATCCGGGTAAGCAAACTTAGATTTGCTTCACTTAAGCGGACCTGAGGAAGTAATTGCCGGGCTTTTTGCAGGCGGATACGTTCCTGCTCTTCCGATGAAGCCCATTGTTTTCCAAATTCAACAGGGTCGGTTTCAAAAGCTATTCGCCGTTTGACCACTTCCATCCTTTGGGATGGATCTTGAAGACCTTCTACCTCCACAGCCAATGCGAATCGGTCCAGGAGCTGAGGGCGTAACTCTCCTTCTTCAGGATTCATGGTCCCTACTAAAAGGAAATGTGCTGGATGTGCAAAGGAAATTCCTTCCCGTTCCACAAAATTAGTTCCCATGGCTGCGGCGTCCAACAAGACGTCTACCAAATGATCACTGAGCAAATTGACCTCATCGATATAAAGAATTCCCCGGTTAGCCGCTGCAAGTAATCCCGGTTCAAAATGTCGTTGTCCTTCCTGGATCGCTTTTTCCAGATCTAACATCCCTATCAAACGATCTTCGGTAGCTCCAACGGGTAATTCTACTATCCGTACAGGACGACGAGTTCGAGGTAAAACCTCTCCTTTAGCCATCCGTTCTGCACAGTCCAGACAAAAACGATCGGGACGATCTGGATCACAGGAATAAGGACAATCGGCGACAACGGTAATCTCCGGTAGTAGATTAACCAAAGCCCTTACGGCGGTTGATTTTGCAGTACCTTTCTCACCGCGAATTAAAACCCCTCCAATTTGCGGATTAATGGCATTCAACAGCAAGGCCCGCTTCATCCGGTCTTGACCGACCAGTGCGGTAAAAGGAAAAATCGGTCTGTTCATCCACTGATAGTTCTGAGTCCTGAGTCTCTGTTTTTACTCAGGATTCAGGACTGTTCTCTGTTCTATCTCCCCTTCAAATTTCAAATAAACCTGCCGAAGTTGTGAAATCATTATATCCTTAGGCTTTTCCCAAAGTCCTCTTTCGATGGCTTCTAAGAGTCTACCTGTCATATCCCGGAGGGCCCAGGGATTTTTCTCTTGAAAGAATTGTTGCATGGACTCATCCAAGATATAGGTCTCGGCCAGACGCTCATACATCCAGTCCTCCAGAATCTCAGCCGTTGCATCATAACCGAATAAATAATCAACCGTTGCAGCCAGCTCAGAAGCTCCCTTATATCCATGGCGTTGAATGGACGCGATCCATTTTGGATTAATAACCCGGGTCCGAAAGACCCGAAGGGCTTCTTCTTTGAGATCCCGGACTTTAATCCGCTGAGGATCTGAAGTGTCTCCGAAAAACTGCCGGGGATTTTTACCCGTCAAAGCCCGAACCGTGGCAATCATCCCCCCATGATACTGCATATAATCATCGCTATCAAAGATATCATGCTCTCGATTATCCTGATTTTTGGCAGCTATGGTAATCTGTCGAAAACGAATTTTAAAGGCTTCTGGAGCGGCCACTCCATCTTGAGTTCGGGTATAGGCATAGCTCCCCCAGGCTATATAAATATCCGCAAGATCTTGATCGGTCTTCCAATTGCGCTCTTCCAGAGCCGGAAGGATCCCGGCCCCATAACTCCCCGGCTTACTTCCAAAGATCCGATATAGAGCCTGCTGGCGAAGAAAAGGGGAGTGTGGAAGTGTGGGGGTATGGGAGTGTGAGGGGCGGGCTAAATCTTCCTGAACATGTTTGATCACATAATTAACCTCTGGGGATTCATCGAGGCCGGCTACGATTTCGATGGCTTCATCCAGCAGGTGGATCAAGTTAGGAAATGCATCCCGGAAAAAGCCACTAATCCGAATGGTTACATCGATTCTGGGACGCTTGAGTTCCTCTAGGGGGATAACTTCCAGGCGGCTTACCCTTCGACTTTCAGGTTGCCAGACCGGGCGAACCCCAAGTAAGTAGAGGATTTCTGCGATGTCATCTCCATGGGTTCGCATCGCCGAAGTACCCCAAACAACCAATCCAACCGTCTCGGGATATTTTCCCTCTTCGGCCAGATATTTGGCCAGGAGGGCTTCGGCAACCTGCTTTCCTACTTCCCAGGCCGCCGGAGAAGGAATAGTCCTGGGATCAAGGGAATAAAAATTTCGTCCCGTCGGTAGGACGCTGGCCATACCGCGGGTTGGGGAACCACTGGGACCTGCTGGAACGTACTCTCCTCGAAGCCCTCGAAGAATATGGGTAATTTCATCGGTGACCCGTTCCAGATTGGGATAAATAAATCCGGTGACATAATTCAAAACCTGACAAATCTTCGACTCTGACCTTCCAAAAAATTCTTTGACTACTTCCTCCACCGCCTCAGGACTGAAGTGCCGGGCTTGAAGTTGTTGAAGAAGAAGGGAAGCTACCGCATCCAGGCGCTCCAGAATGTCTCCACAGGTTCGAATTGGCGCCAAAGGATTAAGAGTAACCAGCTTCTCCGGTATCGGTAGGGTAAAAGGCTCTCCACGATGCTCCAGAAGCCCTGCATAGTCCATTGGTCGCCGACCACCAACCGCTGTTCCCCCTGAATCATCTGCAGCAATGGGTAATAAGGCTTCAGCGATAACCCGTCGGAGGCTTGGAATGTTGGCATTATCCAGACGGGTCATGGCAAGTAAAAGCCCTATAAGTTCCTCTCCCTGGGGAAGCTGCCCTAAAATATGGAGACCACTTCGGATTTGCGCGTCTTTCAATTCACAAATATATCCGTCTACATCTTTTAAGAATTGATCAAAATCCTCAGGTCGCTCTTCGGTATTTAGATCCCGATGTAGCTTTGCATCCAGAACCACCTGCCAGATCTGTTGCTGGAGAATCGGTAGTTTTTTGGGATCTAAAGCCTGGGTTCGATAGTACTCGTCCAGGAGTTGCTCCAGCCGGGCTATATCCCCATACGCATCGGCATGGGTCATGGCAGGGATGAGATGATCGATAATCGTAGCATGGCTACGTCGTTTAGCCTGGGTTCCTTCCCCAGGATTATTGATAATATAGGGATAAAAATTCGGGAGATCTGAAAGCACCACCTCTGGATAACAAGATTCCGATAGTCCGATTCCCTTTCCCGGTAACCATTCTAAAGTTCCATGTTTACCCACATGAAGGATGGCATCGGCCTGAAAAACATCCCGAAGCCATCGATAATAAGCCAGATAGTGATGGGTAGGAACCAGATCCGGACTGTGATAGATCGCCAGGGGATTATCTCCATATCCCCGGGGAGGTTGAAGACCTATAAAAATATTTTCCAATTGAATCCCCGGAATAACCAGATTGTGGTTATAGTAAAATACTTCCCCGGGAGGCTCTCCCCAGTTTCTGCGAAGCTCCTCTTGAACTTTAACCGGAAGGCCTTCATAGATCTTCCGGTACTTTGTTTCTTCCAGGTGACCCACGGCATTCCTCATCTGTTCTTCTGTAAGAAACTCCCTGTCGTTGCTACACCGTGCAATAATCTGATGGATGAGGGTATCCCCATCGGGGGGGATCTCTCCGATTTTATACCCTTCCTCTTTCATTTTACGAAGTAAGCTAACAACCGATGCCGGTGTATCCAGTCCAACGGCATTCCCAATACGGGCATTTTTAGAAGGATAGTTGGTGAGTAGGATGGCCACACGTTTCTCTGAATTGGGTTTATGGCGCAGCCTGGCCCAATTCAAGGCAAGCCTGGCAAGATAATCAACCCGATCCGGACGATGAACATACTTCAAAAGGCGGGTGCCTAAGACCTCATCTTGAACAGTCTCTTCTTTAAAAGAAATGGGAACCGAAATAATCCGTCCATCAAATTCCGGTAGGGCTACGTTCATGGCCACATCCAGAGGACTGAGACCCATGGCACTTTCAGACCATTCTTTAAAGGAAGTTGTACAGACAATGGCCTGAAGGATGGGAACATTAAGCCGGGTCCAGGGCCCCTGGTCTACGGTCTGCTGTAAAGGATGGCTGAGGGTGGAAAAACTTAAAGTACTGATAAGACAATCCACCCGGCTCTGACCTTTTTCGTCTAGAAGATACCGGTGAAAGATCTTGGGAATTCCATCTGCGTCTTCATCTTTAAGACTATAACAGAAAACAGGAAGGACATTAGCTTCGGGTTCCAGGCGATGAATAAGGGCATCTATAAAATCCAGATTGCGACTCATCCAATGAACTCGATAGAACAAAATTCCAACGGTGGGGCGGCCCGGTTGATGGTATTTGAGACGAAAAGATTCTATATCCTCGAAAAACGAGGGAGCAAAGGGGGCAAGAGAATCCCTTCCTTTACCTTTCCCCTCCCCCCTGTCATCTTTTTGCGGATAATAAAGCCCATCCCAGGGGACAAATTGGGGATTTTGATACCCGTAGGTGGTATGTAGAATTTCGTCACTGAGGAAAAGAAGCCAGTTTTTTAAATTATCCACTCCTCCCTGAAGCAAGTATTGAAAGGTTTGATAGACGAGATTTTTGGGAACTGTAGAGAAGGCTGTCAACTCCGGATCGAGTTGTTGATCCCCCGAGCAGGCAATTAAAGGAATGTTGTTTTCTTTACAAACCCGGACGATTTTCTCGAATCCCTCCTCAAAACTGCGCTTACCACCTAATAGCCGGAGGATCACCAATTGGGCCTGAGGGAAATGGATAGAGAGATATCGATCCACCGCCTCCGTAGTTTTAAGCTCTTTAGGGTTTAAAGCCTGAATACGTGGGAAGCCATCGGGTAATTGACGAACAACATGGCTAAGCGTCAGAAGATCAGTATCTGCATGGGTCAGGTAGATAATCATGGGTCCTAAAAAATCTTGAGTTCTGAGGGCCAAGTTAAGACTCAGCACTCAGCACTAATATTCTATTCCCAGTTGTGCCCGGATTCCTTGATCGTAGGGATGTTTAACCTTCCTCATCTCGGTAACAAGGTCTGCAAAGTCTATCAGTTCCTGGGGAGCATCCCGTCCGGTAATAATAATATGAAGTCCTTCCGGCCTATTTTTTAGAACCTGGAGGACTTCATCCAGGGGAAGCCATCCATACTTAAGGGTGTAGGTTAACTCATCCAGGATAACCAGATCATAGTGACCTGATTGGATTTTCTCCTTGCAGATCTCCCAGCCCTGGCGGGCCAGGGCTTTATCCTTTTCAAGATCTTTGGATTTCCAGGTAAATCCGCTTCCCAAGGGGATCATTTCGATCCCCATCTTTTCAGCGGCTTTAATTTCACCCCATCTGGCCGTGGTATGCTTGATGAATTGAAGCATCACTACACGCATTCCATTTCCCCAGGCACGAAGCAAAACCCCAAGGGCCGCCGTTGTCTTTCCTTTTCCATTGCCTGTATTGACAATAACAAGACCTTTACGCAATTTTGTTGCCTCTATGGTTTTTTCCTTCAAGGATAGCTTCTACAAGTACGGGTGATCTTTCTTCGCACCCCGTACTTGTGGATCCAGAAGGTATAACCAACAACGGATTAAAGATTAATGACAGTAATTATAGCCCCCCAACATCATGGCGCCCCAAGGTTCTTTCCCCACCTCTTTGATTTCGGTAAGAACCTTATGGGTTTCGGTGTCGATGACCACGACACTGTTCGTTCCGCGAACGGCGACATACAGACGTTTTCCATCTGGAGTGGTTACGGCAGTTTCCGGGCTCTCCCCAACGGGAATTTCATCGATCTTCTTTAAATTAATCAGATCCAGTACAATCAGCTTGTTTTCTCCCCTGGAGATAACATAAGCAACCCTGTCACCATAGGCCGGATTCACCCCGGTCATATCCTTACCCCCGGGTAAGGTGGCTATAACTTCCTGGGTTGCCGTATTCAAGATGGAGACCGTTTCATCTCCGTTATTCGGTATCAGCATTTTGGTTCCATCTACTGTTGCATAAGCCCTCCAAGGCTCCTTCCCTACCTTCACATATTTAATCGGTTTTTGGGTGTGGGTATCCAGAATGGCTACTTCACCTGTATCTCCATGGGCTACATAACCATATTTACCGTCTGGAGTCAGTGTTACGTTAACCGGTCCTTTTATTTCCGGCATACCTGTCGGGGACAGGGTTGAAGGGGAGGATAAAGCAGCCAGGAGAGTGGGACTCCCTACGGAAGGTTGGGCCACAACTTTCATTTCTTTATTATCAATAACACTGATGGTGTGAGCCCCTAAATTGGCCACGAAGGTCTTTTGACCATCCGGAGTAAAGCTAATATTGTGAGGTTTTAAGAAACCTGCCAGACGAACTATTTCTTTATCGGTGGCAATATCTACAACGGAAACGGTTCCTCCATCAAAATTCCCCACAAATAGATACCGGTTATCTGGTGAAACCTCCATGTGTTCAGGACCCTCTCCCAGGGCCAGGGTCGAGAGGACGTGGTAATTAACCGGATCGAAGACGGTCAAGGTATTATCTCCGGTATTGGTCGCATAACCCTTTTTACCATCCAGGGAGAATGCAACCTGATGGGGGGTGGTCCCAACGGGAATCCGGGCGATAACCCTATCTGTGCGCGTATCGATAACCGCTATATCGTTTGAAGCCCGATTGGTAATATAAACCCGGGTTTTGACCACATCTACCGAAGCCTGGAGCGCGGTTGCTTGCCGAAAAGCACACCCCTCCCCTCCCCCGTAAACGATCTGATAAGAAAAACCGGTGAACAACGAACCGATAACCAGAAAACTTAGTAATCTTTTGTACATAGAGAGCCTCCTTTGAAAGAATGAAGGAGCAGGCAGTAAGCCCTTAAGACCTACTTACCACCCCCCGGATAAACCTCCTGGCTATCTCGATATTTGAAGCAAAGTGAACATGAAGGTAAGAAGCCAGAACCTTTTTGAACAGAATTCCATCATACTTTTTAGGTCCCCCTATTCTTTTGAAGGTTTCATAGGCATAGGTTACTTCTCTACTTTCAGATAAGGTGGACCAGTGAAATTCATGGCCGATGATTTCACCTCCTTTCGGACAGAGAAAAGTATCCCGAAGAACTTTTGCCCGGGTATAGCCCAGGGCCATTCGTTTATTCATCATGGTGGTTCGGATGGGCAGAACCCCAACCATATCGAAAACAGCCCCATCAAAGGTCTGAATACTCTCACCCAAATACATTAACCCCCCACATTCAGCATAAACCGGGTTCATGCCATTGACAAAGTCTCGAATCTCCTGGATTAAGGTTTTATTGGCGGCCAATGCTTCGGCAAAAACCTCAGGAAACCCACCCCCAAAATACAGCACATCTACCTCCTTCGGCAGATGGGCGTCATGGATAGGAGAGAATCTAACCAGCCTCGCACCCAGATATTCCAGGATATCCAGATTATCGGCATAATAAAAATTAAACGCCTCATCCATGGCTATCCCAATTGTCAGCCCAGTTTTATGGGTTACGGGCTGCTGTCTGTCCCTTTCTGTCGTAAAGATCGTCCTTTGAAACGAGGGAAGAGGATATCCTTCCATCCAACGCAAAATTTGCTCACAGTCTACATGGGCAAGCACATAATCCCGTAATTTATCATACCGCTCCGTTTCGACTCTGCCCTCTGCATAGGGGACTAAACCCAAATGACGCTCTTGAATGGATATGGCCGGATCTCGAGGAACATATCCCACCACGGGAACAGAAGTATAAGTCTCTATAGCGGTCCGAACATATTCGAAATGACCCGGGCCGGCGATATTATTTGCAATAACGCCACAGAGTTTTATATCAGGATCAAATTTCTGAAAGCCCATGACCAGAGCGGCGGCGGATCTGGCCAGGGCCTTGGCGTCAATCACCAAAAGGACCGGAGCATTTAAAATCTTAGCCAGATGAGCACTACTTCCCTGTTCACTATCCCCGCCCAATCCATCATATAAACCCATAACCCCTTCGATAATCGAAACATCGGCCCGGGCTGCACTTCGTTCAAAGAGCTCTAAGATGACGTCCTTAGACATCAACCAGGTATCCAGGTTACGGGATGGTATACCTGTCACATAGGTATGATGGCTCGGATCGATATAATCCGGACCCGCTTTGAACCCCTGGACTTTATAGCCCTTATGTTTCAAAGCAGCCATAAGTCCTGCAGTGATCGTGGTTTTGCCAACTCCACTATGGGTTCCGGCAATGAGAAGTCGAGGATAATCCACCGGAATACAGAGATACAGGACATGGGGACGCGGCGACAGAATCTCTGGGTCTGTTTCCGCATTTCAAATCCCCGCGTCACCGCGTCCGTCTGTCGCCGTGTCCCAAAACCCCGCGTCCTTATGTCCTCATATCATACTTTAAAGTTTTAGGAGTCGATAAATTTGGGTCATATCCAAATTTTTTTTCACCAGTTCTGCCAGCCTATCCAGTTCCTGATCCAGGTCAAAAACATATTGTACCTCTTTCAAGGGTTTTAACCCTTTTTTTTCCCTTAATTGATCCAGGAAGGTTCTTCGGAAAAGATCATTATCGAACAGGCCATGGATATAAGTTCCCCAGACGGTTTGTTCTGAATTCTGTAGACCATCTCCCCAGGTCTGTCTGGGATGGGATGACAAAGGGGCTGAGGGTTCCGTGGGTTCGTATACCTCAAAGACCGGCTCATAGGGTTCTAAGACCTCTGTTCTTCCCATGTGAATTTCATAACCCGATATTTGAATCCCGGTCTTCCGATGGACGGCATTAACTTGTCGGGTAATTTTCGGAGAAAGAAGGGTCGTAACCGTATTTAAAAATCCGAGTCCATCGGCCTGGGTTTCAGATCCTTCCACATGTTCAGGATCATAGATCCTTTTTCCCAACATTTGATAACCTCCGCAGATCCCCAGGATCATCCCCCCTCGCCGGAGGCAGGCCTGAAGGGCCTCTACAAAACCGTGGGATTTTAAATAAAGTAAATCGGCGATGGTATTTTTCGTACCGGGAAGAATTAACAGATCAGGCTTGAGACTTTCAGATCCACGTTGGATATAGCGTAACTGAACATCGGGTTCGCTTTTCAAGGGATCAAAATCGGTAAAGTTAGAAATTCTGGGAAATTGAACAACTTCTATCTGCAAGTCCGGGTTCTTTTGAGTTTGGGGCTTAGTTTCGTAAAGGGAGACGGAATCCTCATCGGGGATTTTAAAATCTTTGAAAAAAGGGACGACTCCGAGGACAGGTCTTCCTGTTTTCGATTCCAGAAAATCCAGACCCGGTTTTAAGATTTCCTTGCGGCCTCTAAATTTGTTGATGATAAACCCACGGATACGCTCCCGATCTTCAGGGGCAAGCAATTCCAGGGTACCTACCAGCCAGGCAAAAACGCCTCCCCGGTCGATATCCCCGACCAACAGGACAGGAGCATCTGCCAGATGGGCGACTGACATATTTACAATGTCGTGGCTTCTCAAATTGATTTCGGCGGGGCTTCCAGCTCCTTCTATCAGGATGAGATCATACTGAGATCTAAGCCGTTCCAGAGAAGACCGGACCACTTCTCGAAGCGTTTCCTTATATCGCCAATATCCTTCCACAGGCAGGGTGCCCACAGGTTTTCCCAGGACAATGACCTGAGAGCCATAATCGGTAGTTGGTTTTAGGAGAATTGGATTCATATCGACCTCAGGTTCGATACCACAGGCCTGGGCCTGGACAACCTGGGCTCGCCCCATCTCCCCCCCGTCCTTTGTAACAAAGGAATTCAAGGCCATATTCTGGGCTTTGAAAGGAGCAACCCTATACCCTTCTTGCTTAAAGATTCTGCAGAGGGCCGTTACCAGGATACTTTTCCCTACATGGGATCCGGTTCCCTGGAGCATTAAAACCTTGGCGCGTGCACTCATACCCTAAAAAGGTGATGGGAAAAGGATAGGGAAGGGATCAAAAGAAAAAATCCCTAACCTTTGTAAGGATTAGGGATTCCAGATAAACCTTTCACTCCCTCTCTCACCGAAGGTTATAACGTGAAATTACTTTAAAAGGTATCCTGACTTACGGTTCATCCTACTTGCCAAACCTTCCCAGGAAAGTTTTCCCAGTGGTTATCTATCTGGCTTTCGTCCCCGAATACAGTGGCGTGCCCGTGATGGATTCTCACCATCTTCCCTTTTTTAAATTTTTTATGTAAATGTAGGCAACTTACCCATTGCCGTATGGAAAAAGTAGTAATACGTTTGGTTAAATATGTCAAGAATTATTTTTCTTTCTCTTCCTTGACGATCTTCCATCGGTCATTTTTTCCATTTCCGTTGGGTTCTGGAGAAGACGCCGGAGTCTGGCTAAGGATTTTATAATTTTCAATGACCTTATCGACGTATTCTTGTGGGACTTCTTCGCCTTTCTCCAACAGGCGTTTCACGGCGGTGGGACCCATATTATAGGCGGCCAGAGCCAGTTTAATATCCTGGAAGTGAAGAATTAATTGAGCTAAGTAATGAAGGCCTATTCGAATATTCTTATCCGGTTCATAGAGTCCATCCTTTCCCTTCCATTCTACGTTTGCATCTTCTGCGATGGATTTACCTGTAGGGGGGTGGATTTGCATCAGCCCCATGGCTCCCTGTTTAGATTTAGCCCAATTATTGAAGGTACTTTCGGTTTGAATTAAGGCCAGGATAAGATTGGGGTCCAGCCCATATCGCTTACTTTCACTGAGGATAATATCTCGTAAAGATTCCTCTTCGGATTTGCTCAACCCGGTTTTAAACTTTTCCAGGATTTGGGCAACCCGTTCTTTTTCTTTAAAATTATTGATGGCCGTTTCCTGGGCCAGCAGAGAAACCTGCTGCAGGTAATATTTTTCTCGTAACTCATTAAGCTGCTGCTCCTTTTCAGCCAGCATATCTTGAAGTTCTCGTTCCAGGGCGAATTTTTCACTTAAAATTCGAGTTTCCACTATCTGGTCACGATATTTATTTTGGAGCTCCTCCAGTTTTTGATCCTTTTCAGCTAATAAACTACCCAATCGGTTTTCGGCTTCTTTGGCTTTTAAAGCCTCTGCCTGAGCCATAAGAGCTGAACGCTGTTCGGAATATTGTTGTTGAAGCGCACTGAGCTGAGAATCCTTAGATTTCAACATGGACTGGATGACGTCCACTTTTTCTAGATGTTTTATATAGCGATCTTGGGCCTGCAGCTTTAATTGCTGGTTATTTATCTTTTCTTTTAACTTTTCAACTTCTCGGGTCCGATCCACCAGAAGATAAACCGTCAGGGAAGTTTGAAGGAGATACAGTAAAAGAATAGAAAACAAGGAGTACCTACCCACTCTGAATCCTTTGGTTTGCAGGACCTTAGACTGAACAGGTACGTTCATACTCACCTCCTATATTAAAAAGAGGCCAGTACAACTCGTTGTGCTGGCCTCTTGTTAAGGGGATGGATCAGGCAAAAAACTCTTTAATCCTTTGTAACCATCCTTTTTTAGAATGATAGGTTGTTGCCTTTTCAGCTCGGGCAAATTCTTCTAAAAGTTTCTTTTGGCGCCGGGAAAGATGAGTGGGAATAGAGATTTTAACTTTTACATGGAGGTCTCCGCGGGTTTGGTTTGGGGTAGGAACTCCTTTACCTTTGAGTCGAAAAACACTTCCGGGTTGAGTTCCAGGGGGAATTTTGATACGTGATCTCCCCTCCAGGGTTGGGATCTCGATCTCGGTGCCCAGGGCTGCCTGGGTCATTGTCAGGGGAACTTCACACCAGAGATCGAAATGGTCTCTTTCGAAGAAAGGATGTTTTCGAACGGTGAGGAAAATATAAAGGTCTCCCGGAATACCTCCTATACGGCCAGATTCCCCTTCTCCCGCCAGTCTTAATTGGGTTCCCGTTTCAACTCCCGGAGGAATAGACACCAACAAAGTTTTTTCTTTAAAGATTCGCCCGTCCCCTTTACAAAAATAACAAGGCTTTTGATGGGTGGTTCCAACCCCATGGCAATAAAAGCAGGGTTGGGTATAGGTAAAGAAACTACGTTGTTGGCGAATTTCACCTCGTCCATGGCAGGTAGGACATGTCAACGGACCATGACTGGTTTCTAATCCCGAACCCTGACAGCGGTCACAACGATCCCATTTTGGAACCCGAAGGGTTACTCGGGTGCCTAAGATAGCTTCTTCAAAGGAGAGGGTAAGATGATATCGAAGATCAGAGCCACGGCTTACACGGGATTGCTTACGGTAAGAAGAGGTAAAAAAGCTATCGAAGATATCAAAAAAATCCTCTACCCGACCTGTGAAAGGCGATTCAGAGTCTCGAGGCGAGGATTTTTTTCTTTGAGCTGTGGAACGATCATAGTCAGCCCGTTTCTGGGAATCGCTTAGGACTTCATACGCCTCGTTGATTTCTTTGAATTTACTTTCCGCCTCCTTATTACCGGGATTTCGATCTGGATGATGCTGCAGGGCCAAACGGCGGTAGGCCCGTTTAATCTCTTCCTCACTGGCATCTCTACGAACCCCGAGGATTTGGTAATAGTCGGATTTGACCATGATCCCCTTAGCTGGACTGAACGGCTACTTTGACCAGAGCTGGTCTCAGTACTCTATCATGGAAATAATAGCCCTTTTGAAGCACTTCAACGACCGTATTATTTTCTACGTCTGAAGATTCGACCCGAGCTACAGCCTGATGAACAACCGGATCAAAACGCTGATTTAGGGCCTCGATTTCGGTTAAACCGGCCTTCTTGAGAGCCTCCGAAAATTGCTTATAGATCATTTCCACACCCTTCGAGAGGCCTTCGAAATCCTTTGTTTGTTCCGCTGAGGTGAGCGCTCTTTCCAGGTTGTCTAAAACCGGAAGCAGATTTTTGATAAGTTCCTCATTGGCATACTTTGTAAATTCTGCTTTTTCTTTGATCGTCCGTTTCCGGAAATTCTCAAACTCCGCCTGCAATCGGATGAGTCGATCATAGTAGGATTCTACCTCCTTTTCTTTAAGAAGGAGCTGATCTTTCAACTGCTCTAATTCCGAACGTTCCAGAGCTTTTTCCCCTTCGGAGGAGATTTCAGAAGTTTCTACGGTGGTACTTTCTAAGGCCGGCGAGGCCTCTCCCGCTCCCCCTTTGGCTTCTTCTCCGGGTTGGGGAGGCTCTTTTAGAGTATGATTCTCTTCCTGTATCTGGCTTTCTCGAGAGTTTTCCTGAACTAAAGTATTTCCAGGGTTTAATTGCTGATCTCCCTCAGAGGATGGTCGTCGATCTGAAGATTCCAATACCACTTTTACCTTTCTGTAATACGAATCGTTGATTCATCTTTAGAAAACAACGTTTCGCACTACAGGCCCAAGATCAGAATCGTTTATCCCGATCCCTACCCTATCGATCTTAACAGAACCCTTATCTACCCGTACGCGTCATACATCCAGGTTTTCATCTCAAAAAAAACAACTAGATTTAAAGTTAAAACGTTTTAAGAATTTGTCAACAAATTTGATATCAATTTGGCCATATAACCCACAACTGGGATCACTCTCGAGTAATCCATTCGTTTAGGGCCTATAATTCCAAGAACTCCTACCGACACGTTTCCATATTTATAGGTAGAAGTCACCAGACTGCAATCTTCCATCTCTTCTATGCAATTTTCAGAGCCGATGGTCACTTTCACACTCTGGTCTTCCTCCAGGCACTTGTCCAGAATTTGGATCAAAATACTTTTCTCTTCAAAGGCCTTAAAAAGTGCTTTCATCCGTTCGATACTGGCAAATTCCGGCTGATTAAGAATATTCAGCGTTCCCCTTACATAGACATCACTTTCTCCTTCTTCATTCTCAAAGGCCTTCTGACTAAGCTTTACAGCCTGGTTTAACAGCTCATCAAATTGGGTTTTTTCTTCCTCCATCATTTTAACCAACTTTTTTCTAATCTCATGGAGGGTCAAACCGGCCATTTGTTCGGTTACCAGATTGGAAATCTTTTCCAGAGTATTCTGGGAGATAGGTCGATCCAGTTCAATGGTTTTTTTATGAACCAGGCCGGATTCAGCCACAAAAATAACCAGAACACGAGAGCCCGTTAGGTGGATGAACTCAATTCGTTTAAAAACGGTTTTTTTCAAATTAGGGATGAGAACAATACCGGCCTGATTGGACAATTGAGATAAAAAAACCGAGGTTTCCTTCATCAACTCGTTGAACTCATGAATCGATTGGAGGGTTGCCTCAACGACAGGATTTTTAACCTTGGGAAAGTGATGAGATTCCAGCAAATGGTTGACATAAAAACGATAGGCCCTATCCGTCGGAACTCTTCCGGCAGAGGTGTGAGGTTGAGACAAATAGCCCATTTCCTCCAGATCCGCCATAATATTGCGAATGGTCGCCGGACTCAGACCGAATTTATATTTTTTAGCAATAGTTCTAGAACCCACAGGCTCCGCCGTTGCAATATGATCATGGACCACCGCTTCTAAAATACTGGATGACCTGGGATTCAGTTCCATTTTTGGTTCCGTCATAGGCCATCGCCTCTCCTATCTCCCGCTTCAAATTTACAGCCATCTCCAGAAACTCTGAATGAAGGCCATAAACCTTCCTGGGAAAATAGGTCTAAAATTTTAGCACTAAGCTTCGTAGAGTGCTAATCTATTAGTAATGTATCTTAGAGAGGTCCCCCTGTCAAGTAGCATTTCATCTATACCTTTTGTCGTGTATTGTCAAGGTTTTTATGTCTGTAAAGCCCGGAAATATTCTTCATCAATTAATCTGAAGCAGGTTAAAGTTTCCTCTTGACAATTCACCCTGGCTTGCGTAATCTTGATAAAGACATCAACATGGTAGAATTTTCTTATTTCTTGCCCCAATCTCAGAATTCAGAAGCGTTTTACGCGTTTAATCTATGTTTGATAACCTATCTAACAAATTACAAATTACCCTTAAAAAGCTTAAAGGGCATGGAAAGCTGAGTGAGCAAAATATTAAAGAGGCCCTAAGGGAGGTTCGTCTGGCTTTACTGGAGGCCGATGTTAATTTTAAAGTCGTTAAAGAATTCGTGGACAGGGTTCGGGAGCGGGCCATTGGCCAGGAAGTGATGAAAAGTCTAACCCCCGGTCAGCAACTGGTTAAAATTGTCCATGAAGAACTTACCGGGCTGATGGGACAGGACCGGGCCAGATTAGCCTCCGCATCCACACCTCCGACGGTGATTTTACTGGTAGGACTTCAGGGTTCCGGAAAAACGACTACGGCAGCCAAGCTAGCCAACCTTTTGATGAAAGAGGGTTTCAAACCTTTGTTGGTCGCTGCGGATGTGTATAGACCTGCCGCCATAAAACAGTTGGAGGTATTAGGGACTCAGATCCATGCACCGGTTTATTTAAACTTAGAAGAGAAAGATCCTCGCGTCATCTGTAAAGAGGCTTTGCAAAAAGCTAAATCCCAGGGATTGACTCATCTGTTGGTTGATACGGCGGGTCGACTTCACATCGATCAGGCTTTGATGGAGGAGTTAAAAGATCTCAAAAAAATTCTGGCTCCTTCTGAAATACTTCTGGTGGTCGATGCCATGACAGGTCAGGATGCTGTAACGGTGGCCGAACGGTTTAATGAAGACCTGGCCATCACCGGAGTTATTTTAACCAAACTGGACGGTGATGCCCGGGGGGGGGCTGCCCTATCTATTAAGGCGGTCACCCAGAAACCTATTAAATTTATCGGAACGGGAGAAAAGCTGGAGGGGTTGGAACCTTTTCATCCTGAACGCATGGCCTCCCGAATCTTAGGAATGGGAGATGTGCTCTCCTTGATTGAAAAGGCAGAGCAGTCCCTGGATGAAGAAAAGGCTCGAGAATTAGAGAAAAAAATTAAAGAACGTTCTTTTACCTTAGAGGATTTTCGAGATCAGTTGAGGCAAATCCGGAACATGGGTCCTTTGGACCAGCTTCTGGAAATGATTCCAGGATTCAGTACTCTAAAGGCCAGCAAGAATATCCAGGTAGATGAAAAGGAATTGGTTAAAATTGAAGCTATGATTAATTCCATGACCCCTAAGGAACGGAATAATTATAAAATTATTAACGGGAGCCGAAGAAAGCGAATTGCTCTGGGGAGTGGGACCACAGTTCAGGATGTCAATAAGTTGCTTAAGCAGTTCGACCAGACCCGGAAAATGATGACCAAATTGGTAGATCAGGAAAAAAAGTTTGGAAAAATAAGATTTCCCTTCTAAATTTAGCCGTTGCAAATTGTAAATCTAAGTTTTATCTTCTCAATTGGAATTATCTTTGTAACTTTCCTTTTATTTCATAACAAGGAGGTGAGGGGGTGGCTGTAAAAATAAGACTTAGACGCATGGGGGCAAAAAAACAACCTTTTTACCGTATCGTAGTGGCCAATTCAACCAGCCCAAGAAATGGAAAATATATCGAAGCCATTGGAACTTATGATCCTAAAAAAGATGTCGATGGGATCCATATCAATATAGAACGTGCTCAATATTGGCTGTCTAAAGGAGCTCAGCCTACGGATACGGTAAGTCGGTTTTTTAAACAAAGAAAAATTAAGCCGGCTCCTTTAGGAGAAACTTCTAAACCTCAGGAGAATAGCGAAGTTAAAACAGCCGAAACTTAAGTATAAGTTTTTTGGCCTTTGAAATCTTTATTTTTAAAGATTCTAAGGGTAGTTCTTAACCCGGAGGTCGCGTTCATGAAAGAGCTGATCGAGTATATTGCTAAATCATTGGTTGATAATCCAGATGAAGTGGAGGTGGCAGAGGTTGAAGGAGAAAAAACCACTGTTATAGAACTCAAGGTTGCCAGGGAAGATTTAGGTAAAGTAATCGGAAAGCAGGGACGTACAGCTAGAGCGATGCGAACCATATTAAACGCTGCCGGAACCAAAATGAAAAAACGTGCCGTTCTGGAAATCCTGGAATAAAAGTTTTATCCCTAGCTAAAGCTAGGGATTATTGTCCACTAAAGCCGATGACGAAAGATGAACGGGGGGGTGAAGAACTCCTTTCTATAGGAAAAATCTTAAAACCCCATGGTGTTCGCGGTGAAGTTAAAGTTCTTCCATTAACAGATTTTCCTCAAAGGTTTGATCTGCTTTCTCATATTCAAGTTCTTACCCGGGATCATCGGATCTTAAATCTCACGATCCAAAAGGTAAGGTATGACAAAAATTTTGTTTACCTTAAGTTTAAGGAGTATACTTCCCCGGATCAGGTGAAGGATCTCAGAGGAGGCCTTCTAAAGATCAAACGCTCAGAGGCTGTGGATTTACCAGAAGGGCAGTATTTATACTTCGACATTATTGGACTATCTGTACGTACGGAAGCTGGACAAGAGCTAGGAGTCGTCGAAGATATATTCTCGACGGGAAGCAACGATGTCTATGTAGTTAAATCCCAACATAAAGAACATCTCATTCCAGCCACAACGGAAATCATCAAAAAGATCGATCTGGCTGAGAAGGTCTTGATCATCCATCCTTTAGAAGGCTTATTGTCCTGAATGACATTTCATGTTATCACTTTATTCCCAGGTATTATACGAGGCGCTTTACAGGATAGTATACTTAAAAAGGCTCAGGATAAAGGACTTATTCGGGTAGAAGTCTATAACCTGAGAGATTTTGCCCAGGGTAAACATCGTATCACCGATGATTATCCCTATGGTGGCGGTGAAGGGATGGTCCTAAAACCGGAACCCCTTTTTGCTGCCGTACACCATATCTGGGAACGAACTTCTGATAAGCCTAAGGTGATTTATCTGACCCCGCAGGGGACTCTTTTGTCTCAAGCCCTTGCCAAGGACCTGGCCCAACATAAGAGCCTGATCCTAATCTGTGGGCGATATGAAGGGATCGATGAAAGGGTGCGACTTCATCTTGTGGATCAAGAAATCTCTATCGGAGACTATGTTTTAACCGGTGGTGAGCTGGCAGCTTTGGTACTCATAGATGTTACCTCCAGACTTATCCCAGGGGTTGTGGGTAATGAAAACTCGGTTAAGCGGGAATCCTTTTACGATAACCTGCTGGATTATCCCCATTACACAAGACCTAGAGAATTTAAAGGAATGAGAGTTCCAGAAGTTCTCCTGTCGGGAGATCATAAAAAGATTGAACAATGGAGAAAACAACAGGCTCTTCAACGGACCTTGGAACGTAGACCGGATCTGATCAAAGATAAAGACAAACCTATGAAGGAGGAAGGCTAGTGAAAACGTGGGAACCCAGGACGCGGTGACCTCCGAAAATCTCCGCATCCGTGTCCCCGCGCCGCTACGTCTCTGTGTACCAGCACGTCTATCTGGCTCTTATCCATTATCCGGTCTATGATAAACATCGGGCTATTGTAGCTACTTCGATAACCAATTTTGATATCCACGATATATCCCGAACAGCCAAAACCTATGAGGTCGGTCATTACTATCTGGTAACGCCCCTCAAATCCCAACAGGAATTGGGTAAACGGATTATCCGACACTGGCATGAAGGCCTGGGAGGCCGATATAATCCTTCCAGACAGATAGCCATGCTTAAGACTTCTATTATAGATTCCCTTGAAACGGCTAAACGAGAAATCCTGGAAAAATGGCTTACACCTCCGATCCTTATCGCAACCCATGCCAAAGTCCCGGAAGGATTCGAGGAAAAATTAATAACCTTTCGGCAATTAAGAACCGACCTTCAAAAAAATTTAAATCAACCTTATTTGATCTTATTCGGTACAGGATATGGGTTGACAGAATCCACCTATAAGGAAGTAGATTTTATCCTGGAACCTATTCGAGGTGTAGCGGACTATAACCATTTATCTGTTCGAAGTGCGGTGGCGATTATCTTAGATCGTTTACTGGGCCATCGTGAGGAATCCTGATAGGGCCACAAAAGACCTTTAAATTAAAGCTCAGAACCAGGGGCCAGCAGAGTGAACCCGTAGGTTCCAGATTCTGACTCCTGAATTCTGATTCTGAAAAAGAAGATGGATTTCATCAGAATGATTGAAGAAGAGCAGCTCAGAAAAGATATCCCTGATTTTGGTCCCGGGGATACGGTTAGAGTGTATGCAAAGGTAAAGGAAAAAGGAAAGGAACGGATACAAGTTTTTGAAGGGATTGTCATCCGAAAGACAAAAGCCCGAAATCGATCCACTTTTACAGTCCGAAAAGTTTCCTTTGGGGTGGGTATTGAAAGGATTTTTCCACTGCATTCTCCCAACATTGAAAAAATTGAAGTGGTACGTACGGGTAAAGTAAGACGGGCAAGGCTTTATTATCTAAGGAAGAAGAAAGGCAAGGCCGCCCGGATAAAAGAGCAAAGAACCACTTTGCGCATCAACGAACGGGAAGCTTTAACCACTGAGCAGACGGTAACAACACCGGATCAAGAACCTTTCGCTCCACAGGACACCGAACAATCTGAAACCGGGGCCAATACCTGATACAACGAGTTTTAATCCTGCTTATGGAAATTGGCCTGGGAGGTCTGTTGTATCCTGGGGTGGAAACAAGGAAAGAGAAAAACCGGAGTTTATAACACCCCCCACCGTAGATGATGGGCCATGGACCACGGACACGACATGCTGTACTACGAGCGATTGGCCTATGCCCAAGGGGCCAGATACGTAGCCGGAATTGATGAAGTTGGCCGGGGATGCCTGGCAGGCCCTGTGGTGGCCTGTGCCATTATTTTCCCTCCCCATACCTTTATCGAAGGGGTTAAGGATTCTAAAAAGCTCTCCCCTGAAAAGCGAGAATACTTATTCGATCTTATTCAAAAACAGGCCCTCGGAATCGGAATCGGAATCGTCGAAGAGAGTGTTATCGATGAGATTAATATTCTACGGGCTACCATCAAAGCCATGGAGAAAGCTGTCCAGGCCCTTCAACCTTGTCCCGATCATCTTTTAATCGATGCCCTCTTTTTGGAGAATTTTTCCATTCCCCAGTTTGCCATTAAAGAAGGAGATAACATAAGCTTTTCCATCGCAGCGGCTTCTATTGTTGCCAAGGTTACCCGAGATCGAATGATGATCGCCTATTCGGAACAATACCCCCAGTATCAGTTTTCAAAACATAAAGGTTACGGAACCCCGGAGCATCTTGAAGCCATTGCCAGATATGGACCCTGCCCCCTCCATCGGAAAAGCTTCCGCGGGGTCAAGGAATACTGTAAAGAATTAAATTCCTGATGGGTTCCAGAACCACTCTCCTACTTACCTCTTCCAAAGTATTTTAATACAACTTTTTGATTGACTTCGTGACTCCCCGCAGATATCTTACAGGTAGAAAAGGCTTGTTTCATTTTAGGGGAAATATCTTTTCTTACTTTCTAATGAGCGGGTTCATTTTAATTGTGATTATTGCCTATTTACTCGGATCCATTCCTTTTGGAATGATTGCGGCTACCCAAAGAGGGATAGATATTCGAAAGTACGGGAGTGGCAATATCGGAACGACCAACGTACTTCGCACGTTGGGGGCCAAAGCGGCTGTCATAACCCTCATAGGAGATATTCTAAAAGGAACCCTGGCAGTTCTTATCATGAAGGGGTTTCGGGGAACGGAAATATGGATAGCCCTGGCCGGGCTGGCAGCCATTATCGGCCATAACTGGCCTGTATTTCTTAAGTTTAAAGGAGGTAAGGGGGTAGCTACCAGTTTTGGAGTATTCTTGGGGATATGGCCGCTAGCCGCCCTGGTAGGCGCCGGGATCTGGCTAACGGTAGTAAGCATCTGGCGATACTCCTCACTGGGGGCTCTGGTTTCTTTCCTTTGCCTACCTTTTTTAATCTATAAATTTAACGGCCCAAATACTTATATCGGTCTTTCAGTACTCGTGGCTATTCTTATCGTCTATCGCCACCGCGACAATATCAAACGCCTGTGGCAAGGTACCGAAAGCAAGATAGGTCAAAAGGTTAAAGTTTAACGGAGTTATTATGCACGTAACCAGTTTTGAAGAAGTCATCAGGCAGATGCCGAAAGATTTAAAGGCCACAGAGGCTATTGCAGAAATTAACAGCGTCTTTTCTCTGGCTACCCATAAAATGGAGGAATTCAAATCACAATATAACTTGAATACCCCCCAGGGAGCCAAGGCCTTTTGGGACTTGGTAGAAGAAATTATGGATACCATCACCAAGATTTGTGATATTTATCAAGTGGCTAAAGAAGCTAGAAAGCAAAGGGTACAACCTTCACTGGATGATCGAGATACCCTGGCATAACCAAAAGAAATGTTAGAGGAAACAGGAAAATCTTTTAAATCCGGATTTATTTCCATCATCGGAAGAACTAATGTCGGGAAATCGACTCTACTTAATCAATTGGTAAAGCAAAAGATTTCCATTATTTCTGATAAACCCCAGACGACCCGAAATAGAATCGTCGGGATCTATACCACCGAACGGGCTCAACTCATTTTTGTAGATACCCCTGGGTTTCATAAGCCTCAATTTAAGTTAAATGAAATGATGATGGAAATTGCCCGAAAATCCCTGGAAGGTGTAGATATCATCCTGTATGTTGTGGAACCCGAGGAAAAAGTAGGTGCTGGGGATCAATACATCCTGGCTCAACTGCAAAAAATAACCACTCCGGTGATTTTAGTAATCAATAAAATCGATACCATCCAGAAGAACCGGATTCTACCCGTCATTGAGGTCTACCGCCATCTTTATCCTTTCCGGGAAATTGTACCTGTGTCTGCTCTAACCGGTGAAAATATTGAAACCCTCCTCGATTGCTTAATCGCCTACCTTCCAGAAGGACCTAAATATTATCCGGAGGATATGATTACAGATCAACCCGAACGGGTGATCATGGCAGAGCTCATTCGGGAGAAAATCCTCCAAAAAACTCAAGAAGAAATTCCCTATTCTGTTGCCGTTGTGGTAGAGAAAATGGATTATAACCAGGAACGAAATTTATACACCATCCAGGCCACCATCTATGTAGAAAAAGAGTCCCAAAAAGCTATCGTGATCGGAAAAGGCGGTCACCTGCTGAAACAAATAGGAACGTTAGCCCGTCAGGAGATGGAAGCCATATTGGGAAGTCAGGTATATTTAGAACTCTGGGTAAAGGTAAAGAAAAATTGGCGAATGGATGAAAGATCTCTGAGGGCTATGATTTATCAGGCTTAAGTGAAGCAAAGCCTTCCCATAGGCTATGAATAAATTTGTTCGTTTTGATCCCAGGTTTCATATAGAACGACTTCCCATGCGATATTCTATGGGAAACCTCTCGACTATCCGGGATCTTTTTTGCTCTCAGAAGGACTCCTCGGGCTCCCAACTCCCGATCCTCCCCCCCAAAATAGAGATTATCGATGATAAAAATACAGAAGGCTATCTGGTAGAAATTCCGGCCAATCTCAGTATTACCCTAAAAGACTTTGTAAATCAGAGTATCCAGCAGATTCAAGGACGTTACAAACCCAATTACGATCCCAACAATCCCGTTTTAGTCTCTTATATTCAGAAGCGCCAAAACTGCATCACCCAACTTCAAAATATCTTGATCGAAGTCCTCGAGCAAGAAAGGCGATTGGGTATCTATAATCTCTTTTGGTTAACCATTTCTAAAGCCATCCTGCGAGCCATTCACGAAGTTCTGGCGGTAAGTAAAATAGAAGATCTATCCGATGGTTTTTCCTTTCCTGTTACCTCCCAGGCCCAAAAAATAGTGAATACTTACAAAATCCATCTTCATCATATTTTTAATGATGTACTTTTGGAAACCCTCAAGCAGGTAGATGCCCATTTTCAAAAGGAAGATGAACAAAGACGTAAGTCTCTGCCGTACTTTACAGGAACTAAAAAGTTAAAATTAGGCGCCAGCTTCAATTATCAATTCTCTATGGCCATTATCCAGGCCCAGGCCCACATGATTTTCCCGGATCTAAAGAATACTTCCACAAACACGTTACTTCAACACTTATTGGTGGAAGAAAACGAACGATATCACACCAATTATACCGATTTTAACAAAGTTTATACAATGTTTAAAACCCGGATTGAACAGGGGATTCGAGAGAATGATCGAACTCTCCTGAGGGCTATCTCGACCTTTTTGCGGGTTCCTATCCATGCGGTGAGTGAAATCCCCCTGGACGTTATTCTGTTTGAGCCGGTGGTCATATCCTACCTGTCCGACGAGATCAAAGAGATGCCCTACGATCCCCCCGCAGAAACTCGAAAAAGATTCTTCCGAAGGCGTCTGAAACGACTCATAGATTTGTTTGGAGAAGATGTCTGGGAAATGATTTTATACGATTATATCAGTCTGGCCGACGACCTGAGAAAATCCGAAATCATTGCCTTCTTTAGGGATCGTATATCCATCGTTCTATCCGGTAAAAGTTTTGGAACTCCAAGACTTCGTCGGGTAGGCGTATCCGAGAAATCGGAGACTACAGAAAAGATTACCTACAATTTTAATCCCGGACAAAAAATTATCAGTGATTTAAGAAATGTCACACTCCTGTTCCTAGACCTGCGAGGTTATACCGAGGTTTCGGGAGATATTACCTCAGAGGCGCTAAAGCAGAACCTGTATAGATTCTTTGATCCAACCATGGATATCATCGACCATTTCCATGGAAGTATTAAATACTATGCAGGAGACGGTATTCTGGCAGCTTTTAGTTCTGGTCCCTGGAAAGATTATCATGGGCTTAATGCAGTCCGGGCCGCTGTTGAGATTCAAAAGGTCTTTAAAGCCCTCAAAGATGAAGGAAATATGATATTCCAGGGTATGGGGATTGGAATCCACAGTGGTCCCATTGAAGATGCTTACTTTTTCTTGAATCCCATCGATAAAAGCACAACGGTCATCGGTTTTACGGCCAACCTGACCAGTAGACTTTCATCGGGTAAGACGGAACGTAGAAAACAAAAGTGGGATATTCAATCCATATTTACCCTCAATGAATATTTAATGAATCGTGCCCAGTCGAGTCGACGGGATTCTACAACCCTGGCCATTTTTGAAGAACAGCTTTTACAAATCTTAGACAACATTCAAGAAGAAAAATTAAAAGAAGAAAAGTCCCAGGCCCCTCAGAAGGAATTCGAGGTTAGCGTGGTAAAAGGGGTTCTTAATAACAATGGCATTGCCCTCAGTGATACTACCTTTCAGTTTATTCGAGAAACAAGTCCTTTAAAAGAAATTCCTTCCCAAACCACTATAAATTACCTATATGAGGATAAGGCGATCGGGGAGGAGATCCTTTTCAAAAAGGCCGGGGACGCAAGTTTCAAGGGAGTAGAGGGAAAGTTTCCCATCTGGGGGGTTTACCTGAACCGCTGGATAAAGTAACAGCTAGAAGGTATGGGGGTGTGGGAGTGTGGGGGTATAAATGTCTTCCACACTTCCACACTCCCACACTTCCATACTTCCACACTCCCACACCCCCATACCTTCTATCTCTCAAGCGCCCGTTCGTAGAGCTTGATATACTCTCCGGCCGATACATCCCATGAGAAATTCTTCAACATTCCATTTCGCATAAGCTTGATCCAGCCGGTCTTATTGGTATAAAAGTTTAAGATCGCCGGGTAAATAGCATTGAGAAGCTCTTCAGGAGTAGGTCGGAGAAATTTAAAGCCTGTCCCCTGACCTGTGGTAGGATTGAAATTTTCAACGGTATCATCCAATCCTCCGGTAGCCCGCACGATAGGAACCGTTCCATACGCCAGGCTATACATCTGATTTAACCCACAGGGTTCGTACCGGGAGGGCATCAGGAACATATCGGCTCCTGCCTCGATTTTATGGGCCAGAACGTTATCATACTTTAGGGCCACGCCGATTTTTTGAGGATATCGAGCCTGGGCCGCCTGAAAAAATTCATGGGCCCATTTATCTCCGGTACCTAAAAGAACCAATTGAATGTCCAGTTCCATGATTTTATCCAGAACATCTGCAACCAGGTCAATCCCCTTTTGTTCGGCCAGTCGCGTAATCATACCGATCAGAGCAACCTCACTTCGCACGGGAAGTTTATATTCTCTTTGCAAATCACTTTTACAAATAGCCTTCCCACTCAGGTCATCCACATGATAATTGGCTGCAATAAACTTATCGATGGAAGGATGCCATTCTTCGTAATCGATTCCATTAAGGACCCCGTATAAATCCTTTTTTCGAGTTCTCAAAAGACCGTCCAGACGGTGTCCAAACTCCGGAGTTTGAATCTCCTCTGCGTATTTTCGACTCACGGTGGTAAGAATATCGGCGTAGATAATTCCTCCTTTCAATAAGTTTAAATCTCCGTAAAACTCGAGTTTTTCATGGTGAAAGAACTCCCAACCCAGTCCAAGCTTTACAATTTCGTATTTATTGAAAATCCCCTGATAACCCAAATTATGGATGGTAAAAACCGTTTTGGTCCTATCAAACCAGGGATCCTGCTTATAAAGGGATTTGAGATAGACCGGGATCAAAGCCGTTTGCCAATCGTGGGCATGGGCGATATCCGGCTTAAAACCTGAGATCTTGCACGCTTCCAAAACGGCTCTGGAAAAAAAACCGAATCGTTCTGCATTGTCTGGATAATCCTGATTGTTAGAGTCTACATATAAACCATCCCGATCAAAATAATGATCCTGCTGAATAAAATAAACGGTTACGCCCTCTTCCAATTCGGTCCTCCAGAGACCTCCCTGGACCATTCTAGAAGCCATGGGAATCGATATATTCCCCTCCATTTTCTCGAGCTGAAATCGGCCCACATCCACCTGGCGATATTTAGGCAACATCACGGCGACTTCACAACCCCGTCGGGCTAAAGCCTTAGGAAGAGCCCCGGCTACATCTGCAAGCCCTCCTGTTTTTGCAAAAGGTACAACTTCTGAAGCGGTAAAGAGTATCTTCATTGCTTTAAAGGAATAAATATTCAGGGATAGGTCGTAAAGGAATGGAGTTCCTACAACCTACAACCTAAATTTTTCTTGAAATCCTTGAAAACTCAGTTATTCCTAAGATGTGAAATTCGGAAGAGAATGTCAACCCCAATTTTTTGGTTATTTGCCTGGTAAGTTGCCACTTGACAGATCGAAATATTAAAAGTAAGTTGAAAACATCGATAGGGGGGTTAAAAGGGATGTCTCAGTCAAAATTTATACTCATTACAGGGCGTACTACCAAGCAGGGTACTACGATCCATGTGGGTAAAGAATCTCCGGAATTTGTTGAAGAGACCTCCACAGTAGAGATGAATGAGGCGGATATGAAGCGAAAAAACCTTCAGGATGGAGATCTTATCCTTGTGAAGTCTGAGTATGGAAGGGCTATTTTAAAATGTAAAAAATCCGATATTCCGGAGGGGCTTATTTTTTTAGCTTACGGTTTACCGGTCAGTTCCCTTATAGGAACCGATACCCAAAGTATTGGCATGCCGGATTCTAAAGGTATGGAGGTCGAGATAGAAAAATATGGAGAAAATAAGTGATGTAACGTGTTTATTTTGTGGGGTTACCTGCGATGACCTGGAAGTCTTCGTAGAAGGAGATACGATTAAGGAAGTAAAGAATGCCTGTATCTTAGGTAAGGCGACTTTTATGAATCATAAAGTAGATGTAGCAACCCCACGTATTAAAGGTAAGGAAGCTTCTATAGAAGCGTGTATTGAAGCATCTGCGGAAATTCTCTCCCAATCCCATTTTCCCCTTATTTACGGTCTGGCTTCTACGGAGTGTAATGCCCAGCGAAAAGCTATTGAGCTAGCAGATCTGATCGGTGCGAGCATCGATACCACTTCATCGGTATGCCATAGTCCTTCCCTTCAGGCTATTCAGATTGTGGGAGACTCTACGTGTACCTTAGGTGAGATAAAAAACCGGGCAGATTTGCTGGTTTTTTGGGGATGTAATCCGGCTGAAGCACACCCGCGACATTTTACGCGATATTCGGTAACCCCTAAAGGGTATTTCGTGCCGAAAGGGAAAAAGGACCGGCAGGTCATTCTGGTAGACGTACGAAAAACCCCCAGTGCCAAGGCAGCGGATCAGTTTATCCAGATCCGACCCGGATCGGACTACGAGGTTCTAACGGCAATGCGGGCTCTTTTGAAAGGGGAAGAACTGGAGGTGGAAGAGGTAGGAGGGGTACCGATCCCGATCTTAAAATCTCTCCTTGAGAAGCTTAAGACCTGCAAATTCGGTTCAATTCACTGGGGGATGGGCCTTACCATGAGCCGGGGGAAACATATGAACGTTATGGCTCTCTTACTCCTGGCCAGAGATCTTAACCGATTTACCAAGGTAGTAGCCTCTCCCATGAGAGGTCATGGAAATGTAGTAGGAATTGCCACCGTTTTAACCTGGCAGACGGGCTATCCCTTTGCGGTAAACCTCAGTAGAGGGTTTCCCCAATATAATCCTGGAGAGTTCAGTTCCGTCGATCTTCTGGCTCGAAGAGAAGCCGACGCTGCCCTCATCATTGCTGCGGATGCCTTCGCCAACTTTCCTAGAGCCGCTGCCGAACATTTATCGCGTATCCCAACCATTGCCATAGATGCTAAAGAAAGTATGACCACTAAAATAGCTACCGTGGTTATCCCTACTGCTCAGGCTGGAATTAGTGCCCCAGGATTGGCATATCGGATGGATCATATCCCTATTCCCGTCAAAAAAGTCGTCGATTCCCCCTATCCTTCCGATCGAGAAGTTCTGGAACGAATCATTGAAAAGGTCCGGTCAAAACTACAAAACCGAGCATAGAAGATGGAGGACTGAAGAGTCCGGTCTGGAGTTCTCTATTTTCTATCCTCGCTGTTTACTCTACTCCCATGTCACGGATCATATCTGGCATTATCCTGGGACTCTTGTTGGGTATTTGGACTTTCATCGCCATACGTCACGCCTATCCGATATGGCAGGTAATGATCGCTACGGGGTGTTTTTTCGCAACAGCCGGAAAACTGGACGGGCTTTGGAAAGTTCTTGTAACCCTGCTATCCGGCATTCTTTGGATCTTCTTGACCATGTGGATTTTTACAGAACTGGGGTTGGGTCGGTATAATCTTCCTGTGGCTGTAGGGGTAACAACTCTTATTATCTACGCTCAAACGGCTCTATGGTTTCTGTCTCTCATTACGGCTGCCCTGTGTGGAGCGGCTATTCATTTTGGAACAGTTCTTAGGGGAGATCCATGGTGGCATAGTATAATGGCTGTAATTATCGGACCGATCCTGGGTTACCTCGCCGAACTCATAGGATCCTTTATCATTAAGAGAGATCAAACTTAAAAGAAGTCGACCTATGCTTAAAATTATTAACGGGGAAGTTTATGACCCCCTAAATGGAATTAACGGGGTCATCAAGGAGATTTGTATCCGAGATGGTAAAATCGTTGACGAAGTACCGAACACGGCTGAAATCATAGACGCTTCAAATCTGGTCGTGATGCCGGGAGGTATAGATATCCACAGCCATATCTCCGGGCTTAAAGTTAATGCCGGACGGGGACTGAGACCAGAAGATCATCGAAGAATGGTAATTCCAAAAACCAGGATCACCCGATCCGGAACCGGGTATACTATTCCTTCTACCTTTGCAACGGGTTACCTTTATACAAAATTGGGCTATACCACAGTTATGGAAGCGGCTGTTCCTCCCATTGGAGCCCGACATACCCATGAAGAACTCAACGATACCCCCATGATCGATAAGGGCTGTTATATCGTTCTGGGGAACAATGAGTTTATTCTGAGATACCTGCAGAAAGGGGAATATGAAAAGGCCAGGGATTACACCGCCTGGCTTCTCAATGCAACAAAGGGTTATGCCATTAAGATAGTAAATCCGGGTGGCGTTGAGAATTGGAAATATGGTCAAGATGTATCGGGACTGGATGATAAGGTCAACCATTTTGACGTCACACCCCGACAGATTCTTACCGCTTTAGCTCAGATTAATGAAGATCTCCATTTACCCCATGGCGTGCATATCCATTGTAACAACTTAGGGGTGCCGGGTAATTATCGAACAACCTTAGAAACCTTACATGCCCTGGAAGGGAAACGGGTTCATTTAACCCATGTTCAATTCCATAGCTACGGCGGGGAAAACTGGGGTGGATTTGCCTCCAAAGCTCCTGAAATTGCCGAATATCTTAATCAACACTCCCACGCCACCATTGATGTCGGCCAGATCATCTTTGGAGATACTACGACCATGACTGCCGATGGGCCCTGGCAGTATCGCCTCCATAAAATTTCTGAAAAAAAGTGGTACAACAGTGACGTAGAACTGGAATCGGGCTGTGGAATCGTTCCTTACGTATATAAGGAAAAGAATTTTGTTAATGCCATTCAATGGGCTATCGGCCTGGAACTCTTTTTGCTCATCAAAAATCCCTGGCAGGTTTTTATGTCCACAGACCATCCCAACGGAGGACCTTTTATTTTTTACCCTTATATCATCCGTCTGCTGATGGATAAAAACTTTCGAGATGAAATGATCAAGCGGGTTCATAGGAGAGTTTTAAAGGACACCGTCTTGCCTCACATTACCCGGGAATATTCCCTTTACGAAATTGCTATCATTACCCGAGCAGGTCCCGCAAAGGCCCTGGGCCTCACCCATAAAGGCCATCTCGGAGTTGGAGCCGATGCAGATATTGTCCTTTACCCAAAATTGGAGAACAAAGAGGAAATGTTTGAAAGGCCGGTCTATGTCCTCAAGGAAGGAGAGGTTATTTTACAGGAAGGACAGATTTTAAAGGACTGGACAGGAAAAACAATTTTCGTGGAATTGCCTGAAAATAAAGCTTTTCAGAATGAAATCCGAGACGATTTTGAAAAATACTATACGGTCGAGTTTTCGAATTACCCTACCGGATTGGAAACTTTTACCAGGTATGAGAGTGTAAAAGTATCTAGTTAACTCCCTGCGTTTGCAGTTTTTAAAAATCCACGAAGAGTATAGAGGTATAGGAGTATGGAAGTGTGGAAGTATGGGAGTAAATGCTTCCACACTTCCATACTCCCATACTTCCACACTCCCATACTTTCTCGGTCCTTTCTTTAAATGGAAATCAACGGCGTATTTATCGAAGATACCTATGCCGAAGCTTTTGCCATGCAGGTCAGCCGGGTTTTGATTACGGCTTTGAATGAAAAGTGGGCCTTTGAGGCAGCCCGAAGTATGACTGGGTTTGCCACTTCTGTTATCGGTTGTGGTGGTGAAGCCGGGATTGAGGGGATTGAAACCCAGGAAACTCCAGATGGTCGTCCGGGAGTTAATGTTCTCTTCTTTGGAACTTCCAAAAAGAATCTTCAAGGCCAGCTCATCCAACGGATTGGCCAATCTGTTATGACCTCTCCGACATCGGCTTGCTTTAATAATCTGGAAGGAGAGGAGTGGGTTTCGGTGGGAGGTAAACTTCGGTTTTTCGGGGATGGTTTTCAAATCAGTAAAGTCATTGATGCTGCCATTAACGGTAATCGGGAACGGCGATTCTGGCGGATTCCGGTCATGGACGGGGAATTTCTGGTTGAGGATAAATTTGGGATAAAATCTGCCGTGGGGGGTGGTAATTTTTTTATCATGGGAGAACAGGTAGAAATTACCCTGGAAGCCGCCGAAAGAGCCGTTGACGCCATGAAAAAAATACCCGGCGTCATTATGCCTTTTCCCGGAGGGATAGTACGAAGTGGAAGTAAAGTAGGCTCCAGGTATAAGTTTTTGGTCGCCTCTTCCAACACGGCCTTTTGCCCAACCATTCGTAGGCAGACCCCTTCCCAGGTCCCAGATGACGTAAACTCGGTTTTAGAAATCGTTATCGACGGTACGACTCCGGAAGCCATCGGGGCTGCTATGAAAGCCGGAATTCAAGCCGCCTGCATCCCGGGGATCAAAAAAATATCGGCCGGAAATTACGGCGGAAAACTGGGAAAGTATCACTTTTACCTGCGCAAAATCCTCGAATAAAATCGGTTATGATTTTACTCAAACTCAAGGAGAAATACGATATTCCCATAGAAGCTGAGATTATCTCACCGGATATCTTCTTTGATAAAACCCACGCCGAGCTTTGTGGTTTACCCCTTTATTATGGGAATAAAGAAAAAAAGTTGGGGGAAGTCTTCGAGGTAGAGGGGGAAAAATCCGATCAGATTTACCTGGAAGGGGACTTATCCAAGATTAAGAAAATCGGCTTTGGAATGAGCCGAGGTAAGATCTCCATCAAAGGGAATGTAGGGTTACACCTGGGAGCCTTCATGAAAGGTGGGGAAATCTTTGTGGAAGGGGACGTCGATAGTTGGGTAGGGGCAGAGATGACAGGTGGACTTATCCGTATCAAAGGAAATGCCGGAAACCGGGTGGGAGGGGTTTATCGAGGAACGACAGTCGGAATGAACCGGGGAACGATTATTGTTGAAGGAAATGCAGGCTATGAGGTCGGAAGCTTTATGCGGCGAGGCCTTATCGTAATTCTGGGAAATGCAGGAGACTTTACCGGAAGTTATATGATTGCCGGAACGATTTTTGTCTTTGGAACTCTAGGTGCCAGAACGGGAGCCGGTATGCGGCGAGGAACCATCGTGACCTTTAATCCGGTCTCGTTACTCCCTACTTTTAAGTATGATACGACTTATACTCCAGACTTTCTAAAGGTTTATTTCCACTTTTTGAAAAAACAGGGGATTTCGATTAAAGAAGAATACCTTAAAGGACCCTATAGACGTTACCATGGGGATATCAGTGAATTGGGTAAAGGGGAAATATTGGAGTTTGCTGCATGAAGTTAAACCTAAACCTGAACCAGAACGCCCGTAAACTTTTTGATTACGTCGTCGCCAATGCAGAGTTCCTCAAAGTGAGGGTTATAACGTTGTCTAATGGAACTACAGTTATCGATGCCGGGGTTGAAAGCGTGGGAAGTTGGACGGTGGGAAAGTATTTTGCGGAGATTTGCCTGGGAGGTCTGGGGAATGTTCAGTTTACCCAAATCCATCTAAAGGAACTTTCCCTTCCAGGAGTTCAGGTCGTCGTCGACTGGCCGGTTCTTGGATGTATGGCTTCTCAATACGCCGGGTGGAAGATAGAAATCGATAACTATCTGGCTATGGGTTCCGGTCCGGCCAGGCTCCTTGCCCGGGTAGAAAAATTGTTTTCTCAGATCGATTATCAAGAAGAATCTTCCACCGCCGTGATCGCCCTGGAAAGTTCCGGTTTACCCGGCGTCGAAGTAGCCCGATTTATTGCAGAAAAATGCCACATTAAACCGGAAAATCTCTCCATCATCGTTGCTTCCACCGACAGTTTGGTTGGATCTATTCAGATCGCGGCTCGGGTTGTGGAGACCGGTTTGCATAAAATGCTCGAATTAGGATTTGATCTCAATAAAATCCTGACCGGGTCCGGCACATGTCCTATAGCCCCTGTCATAAAGAACCCTTTAAAGGCTATCGGTCGAACCAATGATTGTATTTTATACGGTGGAGAAGCCTATTACACCCTGGAGGGTAGCGATTCAGAAATTACCCAAATCCTAACCCAGATACCCGCTTCAAGTTCCAAAGATTACGGCATTCCCTTCTACGAACTCTTTCGCCGTTATCAAGATTTTTACAAAATAGATCCGCTCCTATTTAGCCCTGCCCGAATAACGTTGAATAACATCTCCAGTGGAAAAGTTTTTCAAGCCGGTCAGATCAACGAAAGACTCCTGGCCATCTCCTTATTCCAAGAATCTGAGTGTTCTGTTACTACCATGTGAAATTTTCTTATTGACATTCTACCTAAAAAATTTTAACCATACCCCTTGAGGGATTCATGGCTAAAAATGCTTTATTTATCAGTCTCCCACAGGGAAATATTTCTTTTATTTTAAAAACTTTCCATGGAAGAAGAAAATAAAACAAAGGAACAATTGTTAGAGGAATTGGCGGCCCTTCGTAAGGAAATAACCGAGTTGAAAAAGAAGCATGCAGGGGTAGAGGAAAAGCTCCGCAAACAGCATTCTTATCTGGCTGCTTTACATGAAACTACCCTTGCTTTGATGAATCGGTTGGAGTTGAACGATTTGCTTGAAGCGATTATCACACGTGCCGGTGTGTTATTAGGAACCCCCCATGGATATATTCATCTGGTTGAACCCGGAGAAGCAGAAACGGTTATGAAGATAGGCACGGGAATTTATAGCCATCATATTGGCTTTCGGCATAAACCTGGGGAAGGCTTAATCGGAAAAGTCTGGCTAACCGGTCAACCCCTGGTAGTAGAGGACTATCATACCTGGTCCGGTCGTTTGCCAAATTCCCCTATTGACGACTTTCGAGCTGTGGTCGGGGTACCGCTTAAATCCGGATCCAAAGTAGTAGGCGTATTGGGTTTAGCCTATCTTGAGAGAGGTCGGGCTTTTAAAGACGAGGAGATTGAATTACTGAATCGATTTGCCCAATTGGCTTCCATCGCCCTGGACAATGCGCTACTTTACACCTCGGCACAGCGAGAATTAGCCGAGCGTAAACAGGCTGAAGAGGCCCTGGCTGCCGAAAAAGAGCAGTTGGTCGTGACTTTATGTTCCATTGGAGATGGGGTTATTACCACCGATATAGAAGGAAAAGTCGTTTTACTCAACCCTGTTGCAGAAAAACTGACCGGTTGGACTCAACAAGAAGCTGCAGGTAAGCCTTTGCAAGAGGTCTTTCATGTTGTTCAGGATAAAACCCAGGAACCTTATGAAAATCCCGTAGAAAAAGTAATAAAAACCGGGATCCCTACCGATCTTGCCTACCCTGCCGTTCTTATAGCCAGAGATGGAACCCGGCGAATTATTTCAGATAGCGGAGCTCCCATTCGAAATAGAAAAGGTCAGATTATCGGGGTAGTTTTGGTTTTTCGGGACATCACGGAAAAGCAAAAAATAGAAGAAGAGCGCCTGAAAGCCAGTAAGCTGGAATCTATAGGTGTCCTGGCCGGTGGCCTCGCCCATGATTTTAATAATATTCTGACCGCTATTTTGATGAATATCTCTTTGGCCAAGAAATGCGCTTATCCTCAAGAAGAGGTATTCAAAAGACTTACCGAAGCGGAAAAAGCTTCTCTGCGGGCAAAAGATTTAACCCAACAATTGCTTACCTTCTCTAAAGGAGGGTTACCGGTAAAGAAAACGATTTCCATAGCCCAATTAATCAAAGATTCGGTAAATTTTGTCCTCAGAGGTTCCCCCGTGCGATGTGAATTTTTCCTTTCAGAGGACCTCTGGCCGGTAGAAGTGGATGAAGGACAAATGACCCAGGTAATCCATAATCTTGTTATCAATGCCCAACAAGCCATGCCCCAGGGAGGAGTTATTCAAATATACGGTGAGAACGTGGTGATCGGTGTAGAAGAAGCCGGCTCAGGGTTGCCTCTGCCCGCCGGAAATTATATAAAAATATCCTTAAAAGATCCAGGCGTGGGTATACCCGAAGAGCACCTGACTAAGATCTTTGATCCTTATTTTACAACCAAAGAGAAGGGGAGTGGTCTTGGGCTTACGACAGTATATTCAATTATCCAGAAACATGACGGGTATATTACCGCACAGTCTAAATTAGGAGCAGGAACAACTTTCCATCTTTATCTTCCTGCTTCGCAGAAGCATATCCCGACAGAGAAAAGAGTAGAAGAAAATCCTCCTTCAGGTAAGGGGAAGATCTTGATTATGGATGATGAAGACATTGTTACCGAAGCAGTTAGCCAGATGTTGAGTTATATGGGATACCAGGTAGAAGTTGCTAAAGATGGTTCTGAAGCGATCCAACTCTATCAGAGAGCTAAAGAACTCGGACAACCCTTTCAGGTAACGATTATGGATTTAACCGTCCCGGGTGGGATGGGAGGTAAAGAAGCCATCGCCCGATTGAGGGAAATAGATCCCCACGTCAAAGCCATTGTATCCAGTGGTTACTCCAATGACCCGGTCATGGCTAACTTCCAACAATACGGATTTAGTGGCGTTATTGCTAAACCCTACCGATGGGAAGAGTTAAGTAAGTTATTACATAATCTGGCTATTTATCAAGATAAACCTCCTGCCATAACCCCATGATCAAAGTCGGTATCCTCACTTCTGAAATTGGCTGGCACATTGAATCCCTTCAAAAAGCCCTTACTCAAAGAGGTATTTTATCCCATTGTTTTCCCATTACAAGGTTAATGGCCAGGGTTTCTGATAAACCCAGGGTTACTGTTGAAGATCAGCAACTCGAAGACTACCAGGCCCTCCTAGTTCGAATTATTCCCGGTGGCTCTCTGGAGCAGATCATCTTCCGAATGGACGTACTGCACCGACTGGAAGACCTGGGTGTCATGGTAATGAACGCACCTGCCGCCATTGAGAAAACGGTGGACAAATACTATACCTCTGCTATATTAGAAGATAATAAAATATTAACTCCTAAAACCATTGTAGCCGAGAATTTTGATGATGCCATGAAGGCCTTCCGAGAGTTGGGAGATGTGGTTGTAAAACCTTTATTTGGGTCGGGAGGCAAAGGAATGGTTAGAATTTGCGATGAAGATATCGCATATCGGACCTTCCGGGCTTTGGAACTCGGGGGTTATGTATTCTACCTGCAGGAATATATCCCCCATGATAATTACGATATTCGGGCCTTTGTGGTAGGAAACCAGGTTGTGGCGGCTATGATTCGACGTTCAAATACCTGGAAAACAAATATCGCCCGAGGCGCTACGGCTGAGCCTTATGTTTTGGAGGATCAACTGGTTGAAATGAGTTTAAAGGCCTGTCACCTCCTACAGGTAGACTATGCCGGTGTAGATATACTCAGATCCACCGGCGGTCAATATTATCTCATTGAAGTCAACAGCATCCCAGGCTGGGCCGGGTTACAACAAACAACTCCGATAAATATTGCAGAGAAAATCGTAGAGCACCTGATAGATAAATACCAT
Organism: Candidatus Limnocylindrales bacterium; assembly: GCA_035559535.1. Taxonomy (NCBI): domain Bacteria; kingdom Bacillati; phylum Chloroflexota; class Candidatus Limnocylindria; order Candidatus Limnocylindrales; species Candidatus Limnocylindrales bacterium. Next base: position 2,307 of record DATMBG010000050.1, on the reverse strand, counting down.
ACGTGGAGGCATGGAGACATGGGAATATACAGATAAGGCCAGGAATCAACTCCAGATAATATGTTGGCTGCTTTAATTTTGAGTTCCCATGTCCCTGTGTTTTCCCTATATTCTGATATTTTGAAACCTCTCATCGAATTTAAGGATGTAACCCTGGGTTATGGTCGTCGGATCGTACTGGAAAATATAAACCTCAAGATTCATTCGGGAGATTTTTTTGGAGTTGTAGGACCTAATGGATCCGGTAAGACCACGCTTCTCAAGGCCATTTTGGGAATTCTAAAACCTCTGAAGGGAAAGATTTTTACCGCCCAAACCAGGCCGAAGGAGAATAAAAATTTAACCCCTGCTTCCGGAGAAGTCCAGGGAATAGAAATCCCGAAATCAAGGTCTGGCTTTCTCTCTTCGATTTTTTTCCCTCAATCCTCCATTCCAATTTCTTTAGGATATGTTCCCCAGCACAGCGAACTGGATCCAATTTTCCCTCTTTCTGTTTTGGATATTGTTCTCATGGGTCGATTTAAAAAATTAGGCCCCTGGAAAAAACCCGGACAATTAGATCAAGAAATATCTTTACAAAGCTTAGAGCATGTAGGTATCGTAGATCTGGCCTCGAAACCCTTTCAAGAGCTCTCGGGTGGTCAGAAGCAACGTACGCTCATCGCCCGAGCTCTGGCAACCGAACCTCAAATATTGGTTCTGGATGAACCTACCAGCGGAATGGACTTAAGCTCAGAAAAGAGTATGATGGAATTGATTCAAGCCCTTCATGAGCAAGACGGTTTGAATATTATCATGGCCTCGCATAACCTTAACTTAGTTGCCAATTACGCCGAAAAAATAGCCCTTATTCATCAAGGTATTGTAACCGGACGTACCGATGAAATTCTCTCGGATGAGATCTTGAGTAAAGTTTATCAAATCAAGGTATCGGTTCGGGAGGTAGATGGAACCAAAGTCATATTAACAAAATGATCATACTAGAATATCTCCAACAACCTTTTTTTAGAAATGCTATTATTGCAGGTCTCCTTGTCGCAGGACTTTGCTCCTATCTAGGGGTTTATGTGGTTCTTAAACGTATTGTGTTTGTCGGGGCTGCCCTGGCCCAGATTTCTTCGGCAGGAGTAGCCTTGGCCCTTTTACTCGGTTTTAGCCCAATCCTTTTTTCTCTTTTGTTTAGTATCCTGGGGATAACTCTCTTTTCGCTTATTCCTTTTCGAAAAAAGATTCCAATGGAAGGAATCATTGGGGTAAGCTATGTCTGTGCCTCTGCTTTAGGAGTTTTATTTGTAGCCAAAAATCCCGTCGGAGAGGCTCGTGCCCTAAGTTTCCTTTTTGGAAATATACTGACGGTTCCAAAGGCAGAAATTGTACTTTTAATATTCATAACCTTTGGAATAGGTTTAATCCACTATCTCTTTTATAAAGAGTTTATCCTGGTCTCCTTTGATTATGAAATGGCCCGGGCCCAGAAGATTCCGGCAGGTTTTTGGGATCTGTTACTATATATAACCCTGGGTATAACTATTGCGTTTTCTATTAAATCTGCGGGAATCCTCATCGTGTCTGCTTTTTTGGTTATTCCCGCTATTACGGCCCGACTTACCACCAACAAGATTAAGTGGATCTTTGCATTGGCCATCCTTTTCGGTGCCCTGGCCACTATCCTGGGTTTGTATCTGTCTGTTATTTTCGATCTCCCGTCAGGTTCCGCTATTGTTGCCACCTCGGTGGGTATTCTTATCTTAATAACCGGTTTTAATCTTTTCAAAGATTTGCCGGGACGCTTGAGAATGTCCCTGGTTCTCGTTTCCCTTGGACTCAGTTTGCTTTTACCTTTACGCAGAGCTATCGCAGAAACCCCTTCACCCCAAACTCCAGAATCGCAATCGGTTCCTTTACTACAACAACCGCTTCCTCAGCAACCCTCCCGGTCATCCGAGGGTGGGCTACAAATCCCCAATACCGGACCACTTCAACCACCTCCTCCGCAACCTTCCCAGCAGCGAATGGGATTTCTTCAATCCCTCAACCCGGATATACGGGTAGAGGTTAATTTCGTCGGAAATAGAACTTTTAACGGAGAAGGGCCGGGAGCAGAGTCAGACATACTTCGAAATCGATTCACCGTGAAAGAGGTCGAACTTGGATTTCAAGCCTCGATAGATCCTTATGCTCGAGCCGATGTGTTCTTCTCCGGAGAAAACCTTTTAGGAGATGAAAGTGAAGTCGGCCTGGAAGAAGCCTGGTTGACCTTGATTCGACTCCCCCTGGGCGCCCAGGCCAGACTTGGTAAGTTCCGAT
>DATMBG010000049.1 GCA_035559535.1 Candidatus Limnocylindrales bacterium | reverse complement strand
ACCCGTCTGCCGCTTTACTAGGGAGTTGCCTCCCGTTCTCGCTCGACTTGCATGTGTTAGGCACGCCGCAAGCGTTCGTTCTGAGCCAGGATCAAACTCTCCGTAATTACTTCTTAAAACTTTGAAACTCTCAGGTTGACTTCGTTTCCTTCTTTTCCATCAACCCGCTCAAATTTCAAAGAACAAACAATAACCCTCTCCACCTGAAACTCCTTCATCGTTCAGATGGAGCACTTTTTAATATACAATAACTCTTTATGGCTTGTCAACAGTTCCCAAAAATTTTAAGGAAAAATTTAAAGGAAAAACCAATGAATATCCTACTTAAGAGGCTGTTTCTTTGATAACCGCAAAGACACTTATTATACAGAAGTGATTCTTATCTTTTACAAAGGATTTTCCTACCTATTTTCCAGGCCCTAGATTCCCTCTTATCTTCTACGATTTTGTAAAATAGTTCCTTCTCTGAGTCGCTGGACCGAGGTGCCACTTTCGGTTGTATTTATAGTTTGATTATTCCTTCTAATATCTGTAATCACCTGACGGAGTTCATTCTGAAACCTCTGCTGAAATAGTATGTACTGAGCCCGTTGCTGGGGGGTCAACAAATCGTAAATTTCCTTTTTAGTACGTTCTTTTTCACTGACGTAGTTCGTTTCGATTTCTTTGAGTTCCCGAAGTTTTGCTTTTAGTTCTAACTGTTCCGGATTTGAAGAGTTAACCAGCTTTTCCAACTGAGATACCACACCCCGACGTTGCTGGTTAAAGTTGCTTTGTAGCTGGTCCATCCTTCTAAGCTTTTCAAGAACCATACTGGCCTTATCTTCGGGGAGACTGAGCTCTTTAACCAGCTTGAGATTTCTGACCAATCCCAACGTTCGACGTATTTCCTCATCTTTAGCTCCGGGAGATCCCCCCTGCGGAATACTTCCCTGGGAAAGGTTTCCCTGAAGTATACTTCCTTGCAAGTTATTTCCGGACAACGTATTTCTTCGCAATCGACTCTCCTCTCCTTCCAGGGCAAATACCTTCATGGGGATCGACATCAAGCTCATCAGCACAATCATTTTGGACAAGCACAAAAGTTTCTCCCTCGACACTATTCTCACCTCCTTTATCTATTTATACTTTCTTTATTTAGATCATATTATGGAGTTTTGCGAGAAGAGCTTCTTTTTCCTTTTCACTTAAACTTTTTAACACCGCTTCGATATAAACTTCTATTCCATCGGTCTCGGATGGATCAAAAATAGAACCCACTTCCAGTAGAACACGCTCGTAGTCGGCCAGATCTTCCACTTTATCTAAAGCCACCCGTCCCAGGAGGCTATTCAGCATATTTTCATCACTTTGGGGATCTTCTTGAAGCATTTTGACCAGGGTTTTTACATCCATATCGGGGGTTAGCTCTTCCTTCTTCAAGACCATTTCCTTTAAAGGTAAAGGGGTTTGATCCTTTTTGTAGTTCACATAACCAAAATAACCTAAAAATCCCAAAGCAAAAAGGAGCAGAGCCGCCCAGGCGGTAATGGCAAAATTAAACTGGATACGAGGAAATTTGAAAAACCAGGGTAAGGGCGTTTTCTCCTTTTCCCTTCGAATTCTATTGAGTACATCGGTTGTGAACTGCGACCAGAATACATCGGGTAATTCCGGGACAAAACAAGATCGAAGTACCAGTTCGAGGGTATAAATAAACTGATCTAACTCAATTAAACAACTTTTACATCTCCTCAAGTGACCTTCCAAGAAATTCTGCTCTTGATGATTCAGCTCCCCTTCATAATAATCTATGAGTCTTATCCTGACATCTTCACAGTTCATCTCGTAATTTCCTCCTTCGTTGAAATATAACCTTTCATAAAATCCCGCAGATTACGAATAGCATGGAAATAATTGGCCTTTACAGTCCCGACAGAACATTGTAGAACTTGAGATATTTCCTTGTGCGAGAAACCGTGACAAACTCGCAAGATTACAGTAACTTTCTGTTTTTCCGGCAGGCGGTCTATCGCTTTGTTCACGACCTCCTGAAGTTCTTTAAACTCTAGAGCCTCCAGGGTACTTGTCTGCATAACAGTATGCAGATCTTCCAACTCTACTTGAGCTTTATCTCTATTTCGCCTCAGATGGTTAATCCCTAAATTAACGGTAATGCGGTAGAGCCAGGTATGAAAGCTTGAGTTTTTACGAAATTTTTTCAGGGATTGATAAGCTCTAAAAAATGCTTCCTGGGATAAGTCTACGGCATCCTCATGATCTTTGACAATTCTAAAAGCAAGGTAATACACCGCCTTTTTATACCGATTAACCAATTCTTCAAAGGCCAGTTCACTTCCTGCTAAAGCCAGATCGATCAGTTCGAAATCTGTTTTTTTTAAAAATTTACTTTCCTGCACAAAATAGACACAATAATCTTAAAAAGGTTTAAAAAATTTGGTTTGTTTAATAATAAACTCTGGCTAAAAATAATCCTTGAGCGGGTGCTGTGATTCCGGCGGCTTTCCGGTCTCGTGCAGCAAGAATTTTCGACATCTCCTGGATTTCCCTCTTTTTCTGGCCTATCTCAACCAGGGTTCCGACAATATTTCGGACCATCTTATAAAGAAAAGCATTTGCTTTGATAAAAATCCATATAAAGTCTCTACGTTGTGTAATACGAATGTTATAAATGGTTCGAATTGTAGATCCAGAATCCGGAGAACTTGCCTGAAAAGACTTAAAATCGTGTTGACCTTCCAGATATTTCGCAGCTTCTCTCATAGCCTCTATATCTAAACGATCTCTGAGAAACCAACAAAACCTGCGATGGTAGATGGAAGGGGTTCTGGCATTAAGGATTTGATACACATAAATCTTACTCTTTGCATCAAACCGGATGTTAAAATCCTCCGGAACTACTTCAGCTTCTAAAATGAGAATATCGTCGGAGGTTAAACTGTTTAATCCTTTAAGGAAAGCTAAAGCAGGAAGCGGGCGGGTAGTATGGAAATTGGCCACTTGTCCAAGCGCATGGACTCCTTTATCTGTCCTACTCGCCCCTACCAGATCTACCTCTTCTCCGGTCATTTTCTTTATAGCGGCTATTAACTCTCCTTGTACGGTCCTTACATTTCTTTGAGCTTGCCAGCCATGGTAGCAGGTTCCGTCGTATTGGAGTTTAAGCCTGATGTTGGGCATCAGAATAAAAGGCTACCGGTTAAAGGACTCCCCAGGATATCATCATTCGTCTGGGCTTTACCATCGGGCCCGACACTGGACAGTACCATGCCCGTCTCGGTTTTTGTCCACAGGTATTTATGACCCCAGGGATCATAAAGATCGTGTTCCCGAATAAAACCCTTTATAACCAATTCATCTAAAGAAGCCGGGTATTGCCTATACCGTACATAGTAAGCCGTTAAGATCTCTTGCATTTTAGTTAATTCAGACTTAGTCGATTCTTCCTTGAGGAACTGGAGACCTGTGGGAGATTGTCCGGGATAAAGAAAAACCGAATTTTTTAATCCAACCTGGAATCCTATCCACAGGATCAGCCCCAGCATGAGGATACCCCCAAGCACATAAAGCTTTTCTGTAAGACCTGGGTAACCCCTTGAAGAAATCTCTTTGGGTTTCTTTTTAACCTCTCCTTCCGGAACTTTTTCTACCAAACCCTTGGTCATGAGGGCATAGACGGTCTGGCAGGTATCGAATTCTCCCAGATGACTCATATCGATGAGATCCTGGATGGTTTTTTCTGATTCTAATAAATCAAAGATTTTCTTCTGATTTTCAGAAATCTTAACCTCCTCCTCGGAGTCCATGGATTCTACCTCATCGGGGTTGGGCAGGCTGGCGCCAGGAACCCGACGAACGACCACCTGAAAAGAGGGAATTCTTTTTTCGATCTCGGGCCACTCGTCTGTGATTCGGAATCCTTCCATGACGAGAAATTCGGTATTGATGGGTTTGATAAGATTTTTATCGTACTCAACAGATTTTTTTGGTGTGAATTTATATTCTCCATCGGTCCATCTTAGCAGATGGTAGATGGTTTCCTGGATCTGTTGGGAGAGTGCCTGTCTTAGGCTTTCTATATCCACATCCCCCAGTTCAGCCAGAATGGTTCCAAGGGGTTGGAGAGTTTTTTTCTGCTTATCGAGGGCCCGCTTTAATTGAAACTTGGTAATTTTTCCGCTTCGGACCAAAACCTGGCCTAACCGACTTTCTACCTGTCGGAAAGAGGCATCAGCACCGATAACGACGCCCCTTTCAAAAATAATCGTTACAGAGCCTTCAGATCCTTTGACAAATAGCTCCCCGGTTTTTTGTTGTAAAGAGATAATTTGAAAAATATCTGCCAGGCTAAACTCTTTAATATTGCCAGCTAGAGCCATAACAGTCGTCTCCGTGATCAATTCCTGGGTGCCAAAGAAAAAATGTCCCGTAGGGTGAATACATAAATGCTTAAAAGGATAATCCATTCTGTGAGAAAGACTGCAAAGGTATTAGGGGTTGAAATCCCTTCATAGGCGTAAAGGAATATATTTTGAAGGGATAAATGAAAGAAAAGGACGGCGATCAATCCGCCGATAACAAAACCCTTTCCCATATATCCCAGATAAATATGACCTGAACCCGGGAGCAGAAGGGAAGTAATTCGAGCCGTCCAGCGTCGAGCCTGTTCATAACGTTTGACCTGGCGAATTTTTTCTTCCCGTTTCCCGGGTTTCACCACACCCCGCTTCGCAAAAATATAGCTGCAGGAGGTGCATAATTTCCGGGTCCCGCTTCCCTGCTGGCAGTACTTACATATGGGATCTCCACACATTTCACAGTAATAGGCATATCCCGTTTTTCTTTGGAAGCGATCCAGAGCCTTGATTAAAATCCACCAACTGAAGGGAGCAACCCCCAACAGGTAGAGTGGATTATCCAGTCTGGAGAATAAGTTCCAGATCTTTTTAGAGGCTTCATACCCCGGTTGCCAGAGTTTAAGACTACCTATAAAGGGGGCATATCGGGGAAGCCACTCATCTACCAAAACCAGGTTATAATGTGAACTGGTTCCTGCAATTTCCCGAATCTTATTAAACCGATCGTAATCCAGGCGTTGGGCCTGATCTAGTTCCCCGGCAGCTTTTTCCGAAGAACCTGGATCTTGCCACAGAGCCTGGGCCAGATTATAGTGGGCGGAGAATAATTTAGGATTTTCCTCTAAGGCACTCTCATAAGCTTTGATAGCCTCATTGAATTTTTTCTCAGCATAATAAACGTTTCCCAAATTAGTATAAACTTTGTCCAGTTGATAAGAACGCTCGATGAGTTCTCGATACCCTTTTTCAGCCGCTTCTAAGAAGCCTTTTTTCTTGTTGATGAGGGCCAGGGAAAAGCTGGCCTCTGGATTGAATGGGTCGGATTGCAGAGCTTCTTTAAAAATTTTTTCGGTTTCTCCGCTATAAATTCCGTAACTGAGATCCCGGAGGGCTTTAATATAAGGAGTATGATACGCGTTGAGGGTTATGCCCATGATGAGAAGGATCAGCGGAAGAAGAAAGACAAAAACCAAAAAGGCTTTAATAAACCTTTTACCCAGAGGTTCCAGGTAACCCCAGGTCAGGATGGAAAGTAAAAGAATGAACCAGAAGACTCCTCCGATCCATAGGACGATGGCCAGGAAGACCCACCCCATAATCGAAATGGGAAGGAGAGGTAAAGATCCGGGAAGTCGCTCCTGGATGTCGTGGAATAGGGCTCTATGGACCTGAACAAAAGAAAATAAGATGACCAGAGAGAAAGCTGTAAATAAAGAGAGCGCCAGGATCTCCAATGTTTTGTTAAGGGAAGCATAAAGGGTATAGATATCCAGGATTTTATCCTTAAGACCCCGAAGGGACTCTACCACGAATCCATAAAGATTTCCTTTACTTATATGAAGTTTGGCCAAAGCAAATCGGGCCCGCCAATTGTAAGGAGCCAATTTGCTGGCCATTTCTAAAAGATCGACTTGAGCGGCAAAATCTCCCCTTATCAGCTCGCTCTCCCTAATTACCACATCAGACGCCGGAATGAGACTCTCCAAACCGACCTCCTGTTTTTTGGTATTAACCTCCCTCAACTTCTGTTTAGCCTCTTCATAGTTTCTCTTCTGCAAGAGATCGACGGCTTCAAACCACAGGCCTGTAAGGGATTCCAGGGAGGAAGGGGAAATCTTCGGTTCCGGGGGTACCTTGGATTCCTGTCCCACGGGTACTGTAGACTCTCCTCCCTGTACCGCTTCTATTTCCAATATCCCAAACCCCTGAATCCAGGTTATCAAAAGTAAAATAATCGGGATACCCGGATATTTTCTATAACCGATCTCAGGTCTTCTCATAGGCTGGAATTACTTTTTAAGCTCCTCGACATAGATCATACGAAGATGGAACAGAATATCTTCTAACGTTCTTTCCTCTTCAGCGGTCAGGTTACCCTTGGTTTTCTCCTGGAGAATCCCTAAGAGATCAATAAGATATTTGGCTCTCACCAAATCTTTCTCGACTTTTTTAGTCAGAGGGTTAGGAACCAGACCTAATCCAATCTGAGCATCAGCATAAAAGGTAAAGATAAGAGATAAAAAACTTGCCTCGGGTAAGGGAACCTGTTGAGTTTTTTTACCGGCTTTCTCCTCCGCTGCGCCGGCTTTCTTCTCCTCTTGCGTCGAAGCAGGAGATTTCTCCTGAGGTTTAGAGGTCTTATCAGCCTCCTGACTCGAAGCTCTTCGATCTATGATTTTGAAACCTTTTTCCTCATTTTCCGACATATCTAACTCCTTTCTCTAAGCCGTAAGAATTTATTACCAGCTTATTAAAACAATTAGGTTAACAAAAAATATATAGAGAAGTCAAGGAAAAATTTTTAGAGGTTATCCCCCGGTATCTTTCTCACATTTTACTTATAATCCCATAAATCCATCCAGTTGTTTTAACCGGAACAAAGGCAAAATACCGGTGCTGATCCTGGATCTTGAGCTTAACGACCCCTTCTCTTCCTTCGCTTAATTTCTGAATGATCCCCTGAATAGATTCATCAGGTAAAGAAGCCAGATGGGTATAGTTAAAACTTTCTTCTTTTTTATCTCCTTTAGTCTGGGAAGATTGAGCCAGAATGTTTCCTTTTTTGTCGATCAAAAGGGCTACGCTGCTTTTTCCGGCTTTTACCTTAAGAACCTTATCTTTCAGCTCCTCCAAGGTTATATCCAGGGCTTGAACGCCTAAAAAAGTCCCCTTCTCATACAGAGGGGTGGAACAGGTCACCATCCATTTTTCCTGGGGGTCCTTGTAAGGTTCTGTCCAGACGGTCTGATGCTGAGGATTTTTTTCAGGCCCTGCCCAAACATAGGCCAGGGATTCCCGGGGATCGGAGTCTCCAGGATACTTCGCTTTGGCCTCCCGGGGATAAACCCGAATCACACCCTCTGCCGTTATCAGGTAAATCCATTTTATATAATCATAGCGCTTTTTAAGTTCCTTATACCGTTTCTCCATGGATTCGGTGGCCCGGATCTGCTTGATCACTTCTTCTGGGAGTGAACCCGACCTTCCTTTAAACCAAACACTTGTTTGACTCTTCTGCTGGTGATCCCCATAAACCCCTGTTTCGTCAAAAGTATAGATATGGGGGTTATAGATTGGCTTCTCGGGTGGATTTGAGAAAAGCAACAAAACGTACTTGGCCATAATTGCATTATCCTCTTCAATCTGTTGAAGGAGCGCATCGGTTTCTTTAGCCTTTTGTCGGGTCAATTCCAGCAAGGCGTCAGGATTTTTAACCTCTCCCCAAGAACGGGAAGGAACCCAAAGGAACAAAATCCAACCAAACAATAGGTATTTACAAAGTTTCATAACTGATCCTTATCATGTAATTATGCAGGAGTCAAGAACCAGAAGGAATCCGAATAACAAAGTTCAGAATTTACATACCTCCGATCCGGTCAGGGAGAGATGAGTGGCTTATCCGGTTTTATTGTGACTTCCGGCTTTTGACCCCTTTCTAAACCGACCTAAGGTTCTCTCCGTATCCAGCTAAGGGTGAGAAATCCTTTCTCCCATTTCACAAAGGTAGAAACACCCAACTTCTAACCCTGAGCCTGACCTTTTTCAATAAGAGCTCACCAGGGGGCTTAGCTGATTAAACCAGGCCTCTGCCATGGCCTTGTATCCCTCCTGCGTCGGATGAACCCCGGTTAAAAACTCAGGATGCTCTTGAAAAAGCTGATATAGATCCAATAAGGCCAATCCCCGAGACTTCGCAATTTTTTTAATGGCCGGATTGATTTCCTCGACGATTCGACGTTGGGAATCCTGGTTGAAAACCCGGCGATGATTCTCGTCGATTACAAGAGGCGGTACGGTAGCCAGTAAGATTTTAGGCCGCTGACCCTGGGGACCTGTATAATTCTGAATGAGATCAATAATTTTATTCAGGTTATTGACAAATTGATCGGTTGGGGTATGATCCCCATCGATTCTTACATCATTGGTACCTAACTGAAGCAGGACGATATGGGGATTTACTTCTTGAAGTACCGGGTGAGAGGTAAGATATCTTAAATATTCTCCCGACGTATTTCCTTTAACCCCTTTATTGACAACTTTTATCCGGATTCCCGCTTGATTTAATCTTTCCTGCAAATAGGTGGGATAAGCTTCAGCCGTAATACTATCCCCGGCACACATAACCACCTGAAAAGGCCTCCGAAAATAGAGTCGGAACCCCCAAAGTCCGAAGAGAATGATCCAGAAAAACAGAACTATAAAAAGAAGATATTTTTTCCGCATAGATAGGTTTTTATCAGAGTTAAACGAATTAAACAAGACTTTTTTGTTACAGGCTTTAATTTTAATTTGACATTTGGGAGGCTGCATACTATTTTAATTTTTAGGTGATGGAGTTCACCAGAACCGCCGTTGGAGATTAAAACGGCTGATAACTCCTACATTCGATCCGAGAAAGTTTCTTTTGTATTCAAAGTTTACCGGGTTGAAGGTAGGAGTTATATTTTTTAATCCCCTACCTGGAAAAACCCCAGGTAGGGTTTTTTTTTGCAGGGTAAATAACCGGAACAGGGAAAACGGTTCCCTGGGCTGGCTTACGATTCCTTTCAAGAAAAAGACTGTCCGGGTCTATTTCAGAACAGGGCGATGTTTCAACTTCGATGAGGGATATGTCCATTCTCCTTGGCAATTATACAACGCTTAAAGAATCCATCCTGACCGACCTGGAAGTTCTTCGAGGACTCCTGGGTGGGGGAGGGTATTCAAAGATTGAAACGGATCTTCAGGCCTTGATCTTGAAACTCCGGGAGGATCAATTTAACCTGGTCATCCTGGGACATTTCAATCGGGGCAAATCCACGCTTATTAACAGCCTTCTGGGGGTGAGTCTGTTACCCACTTCCATTATTCCCCTTACCTCCATCATTACGTTAATCAGATACGGGAAGACCTTGAAAATAACGGTACGGTTTAAGGAAGGGACCAAGAAAGAGATCCCCTTTGAGGAAATTGCCGGGTATGTCACAGAGTCCTGGAATCCCCATAACGAAAAGAATGTGGAACGGATTGAGGTTTTTTATCCTTCTCCCTATCTTCAGGAAGGGGTCATCCTGGTGGATACCCCTGGAATCAGTTCTATTTATGTGGATAACACGGTTATTACCCAGAACTATCTCCCCCGGGCCGATGCGGCTATTTTTTTAATGGGGGTCGATCCACCCCTGACGCAGGTAGAATTAGATTTCTTAAAGCAAGTTAAAGCGTTTATCGGAAAAATTTTCTTTCTCCAGAATAAGATCGATCAGGTGGAGGAGTCGGAAAGGGATCAGTCCCTGGAATTTTCAAAGAAAGCCATCCAGACCCATCTGGGTCTCTCCGATGTGAAGATCTACCCTATTTCGGCTAAATTGGCCCTGGAGGGGAAATTAAGAGGTTCCCTGGAAAAGATAGAGGCCAGCCTTCTTCCTGGTTTTGAGGCAGCCTTATCCCAATTTCTCCTCCAGGGTAAAGGAAAAATCTTCTTAGAATCGTCCCTAAACCAGGGTTTAAGGGTGGTCGGGGAAGCGGAAATGGTCTTTAAACTGGAGAAAAAGGCTGTTGAAACCCCGGTGTTGGATCTGGAGCATAAGATCAACCAATTCAACTACCAATCCCAAATCATTCAGCAAGAGCAGGAAGATATGGAAATACTTATTCGGGGAGAGGTCGAAAAGCTTCTGGAAGATTTAAATAGGGACCTGGAGTGGTTCAAACTGGAGCAGGTGCCCCTCATTAAAGAATCGATTCAAAGGTGTTATGAAGCCCATTTAAAAGACGATAAGAAGGCTCTGGTTCAAGCTTTAGATCATTGTCTTCATCGATCCATTGAAGAGGCCTTCCAGGCCTGGCTCCCCTCAGAAGATGAGAAAATGCGGCGGGGTTTTGAGAAAATGGCCTCCCGTTTTTCGGCCCGAGCAAACCATCTCGTTCAACAGATTCGGCAAATTTCGGCGAACCTGTTTGACCTGTCCATGGAAAACCTGGAAGGAGTGGAAACCTTAATTTCCCAAAGTCGGTTATACTATAAAACCGAAGAATTGCTGGGATGGGGTTTGGATAATGTTCCCCTGTTGATGCCAAAACCCTACTTTCGAAAATTCGTATTAGGGGAAATGTTAAACAAGGTGGCGGTCGAGCTGGACCGGAACGCGGGGCGGGTACGGTACGACTTTCTGGAGCGGATGGAGGGTAGTGTACGAGAACTTAAAGATAAATTAGATTGGCAGATTCGGATGACCCGAGAGAATATTCAAAATGCCTTGAAGAGGGCTATGGAAATGAAGGTTCAAAGCCAGGGAGAAGTGGAACGGCGGGTGAGGGAGTTGGATGAAAAACTAGCCTCGATTCAAACCCTTAAGAAAAAGCTACTGAACTTAAAAAAGACCCTGGAAGGCCGGGAGGGAGAAACCTTATGAGGAGATTTTTTTGCCCTTCGTGTTGGGAAGAATTTACAAAAGATCTCTCTCTATGCCCTCGTTGCAAAGCCGATCTTTCTGCTTTGGACCGACAGAGCCCTATCCAGAAGCTCATTCGGGCTCTTCATCATCCGGACCCGACGATTCAGAGGTGTACGGTTTATCTTCTTGGAGAAAAGAGGGGTCAAGAAGCCAGGGGACCGCGGTTAGATCTTCTGGATGGGACGAAGGATTATTTTTTAATGGAGGAAATAGCAGAGGCCTTGGGGAAAATAGGGGATCAAGAAACCATTCTGGTTTTAACGAAACTGCTGGATAATCCTTCTTTTTTAGTTCGTGGGAGTGCCGTCAGAGCTTTAGCAACCAGAGGTGATCCGGAGATCCGGGAGGATCTGGAAAGGATGCTCAAGGATCCCAGTACTTATGTGAAAGGATTAGCCGGCGAAGCCTTACTCACGCTCAAGGAGCCCGGGAGGGCATATGACAGAGAAGAAGAACTGGTTCAATAGAAATGTGTTAGGGATGGGGTTGGCGAGTTTCCTCAGCGATGCCGGTCATGAAATGGCCACGGCCATTTTACCCATGTTCCTAGCAACCATTGGGGCTTCGGCTGCTGCCCTGGGTATCATTGAGGGGGTAGCCGACGCAGCCTCGAGCTTTGTCAAGCTCTGGTCGGGGTGGTACAGCGATCGGATCGGAAAACGGAAGGCTTTGGCCGTGGCCGGGTATGTAATCACCGGAGTATCTAAAGCAACCTTTGCCCTGGCGACCCTATGGCAGCACGTCCTCATTGGACGGGTAGTTGGCTGGATGGGTCGAGGGCTGCGAGGACCGGTCCGGGACGCCATGCTGGCCGATTCTGTACCCCCGGAAGCTTATGGCCGCGCCTTTGGATTTCATCGGGCTATGGATACTGCCGGTGCGGTGTTGGGCCCGTTTCTGGCGTTTATTTTTATTAAATACTTGAGTTTAAGGACTATTTTTGTGATAACCCTGGTCCCCGGACTGCTTTCTGCAGCCGCCATTGCTTTTTTAGTCAAGGATAGATCCCGGGCTCCTAACCACGCCATGAAATTTTTCAAGAACATAACGGATACGCCCCGAAGCTTTAAGCTGTTTTTAGCAGGCGTTTTCATCTTCGGGATGGGAGATTTCGCCCATACCTTATTGATCCTACGGGCCACCCAGGTTCTAACCCCGATTTATGGAATGGCTAAAGCCGAAAGTCTGGCCATTTCCCTTTATGTGATCCATAATATTCTTTATGCCCTATCGGCCTATCCCGTGGGAGCCCTCAGCGATAAACTGGGTCGACGAGAGCTCCTGGCTTTGGGATACCTCCTTTCCGGGGTTATGGGTATCGGGTTTATCCTGGCTCCGCCGGGCTTCGGCTATTTGCTGATCCTTTTTGTTTTAGGAGGGATTTACATTGCCGTGGAAGATGCCCTGGAAGGATCTACAGCCGCTGAGCTTCTCCCCGAAGAGGTGCGGGGAACCGGATATGGCATGTTAGCTACTGTCAATGGGATTGGGGACTTTGTTTCAAGCCTGGTGGTAGGATTTTTATGGAGCACAGTCTCTCCGGCAATAGGTTTTGGATATACGGCGGTGTTAAGTATCCTGGGAGCTCTGGTTATTTATAAAATTTGATGTCTTGTACAACCTGGAATCAGAGCAGGATTTATCCGGCTTTACAAGACCCTTTTAGCCGTAAGGAAAGCGAGAAAATAGTAAGGGCACGTGGCAACGTGCCCCTGCCAAAGATGGCTCAAAGGGCGAAAGGAGGTAAGTTAAGATGATATTCAAACATTTATTTCACGATTCCCTTCAAACCGAGGCCCATTTACTTTTGGGAATTTCCTATGCCACCGTGGACCAGCAGAAAAGGGTTGTCAGGCCCACAGAACCCCAAAAGGAAAAGGAAGAAAGATCCGGTGGAAACGTATCGGAAAAGGGAAAGGAAATCAAGAAAAATCTGGAAGATCTCATGGATCAAATCGATGAGGTTTTGGAGCAAAATGCAGAGGAGTTCGTAAAAAACTTTACCCAGCGGGGAGGCGAATAAACAGAAAGTCTGATCCTCCCTCGCCCCGGCAGGGGAAGGAACGTTGCAGTCAAAGTTCCTTGTAAGACGAGGGAGGGTTAGGAGTAAGATGGTTAACTTAAGAACGTGTAAAGGGGTAAGAGCCTCAAGGGGAATTCCGGTGGAATCAAAAGAGTTTTTCCCCTCCGGATCCCCATCTTAAACGGCTCCTACTCATTGCCGGGCTTTGTAATAACGCCCATCTGGTCCAGTGAGAAGAGGGTTGGGACATTGAAGGAGATCCCACAGAAGGAGCCCTAGTCGTGGCTGCTGAAAAGGGGGAATGGACCTTAGCCGATTTAGAACTCAGGTATCCGCGGCTGGAAGAAATTCCCTTCAGTTCCGAACGCAAATGTATAGAAATCGAGCCCAAGCTGGAAAATAAAAATGGACATCTCTCCGCGTGCCATTTTAGGTAGTTCGCCGTCTCGGCTGGAGGATCTACGACCCTCCCCTGGGGAGGTTCACTTCCTCTGGTTCTTTATACAGGGGAGTATCATGGTCCCCGATACGCGGGCGCGGTTGTGTCGAGCCTGGGGGATGTGCCAGCGGCACATCTTTACCTTCCTGTCGGTAGATGCGGCGTTTCGCCACGGTTACCTGCAAGGGCCTACTCTTCTCTATGAGGATTTGACGGAGCGTGCGCTTGCTGCCTTCAACCTCCATGGACCGCTGCAAGAAATTCGGGTTGTCTACCGCCTCCGGAATACCGGACCGTGCCTTATGTGTGAGTTAGGTTATAGCTCAACTTCTCGTGGTATGGCCTCCCGCGAAATGTTCGAGCAAGGCAGAGACCTTACCGAGATACGAGCTTTCGCTGAAACGACAAGTTTCTATTGGCGTAAGAGTGTTTGTGGACGTTGCGCCCAAGATGAAACACGTCCACGCTGTCGAGTCCATCTGCACGAGGAGCTCATCCTCGGTACGGCAAAGCTTAGGGAGCACCCGACGCTCGTTCAATACATCACCGAACACATAGGTCAGTATACCCGCTCATTCCATTGGGAATGCCGGAGTACCGACACAATGGAGGATCGTGCGGCATTGATCGGTGCTGTGAGTTGGTGTAGCGGTTGGCAGCCCTGGCTATCCCTGATCGGTTGAAGGGTTTGATCCCAGGGATCTTAGCTGATCTCGCAATTTTTACTTGACAAGTAGCCTTCCCTTAAGTAGAATCAGCCCCCAATATTTCTAGATAGCCTTATCCAGTGATAAGATTAGGGGTAGGACTTATTTTTGCTTTATTCCCCCTGGAAAGAGGTATAGGGTAAACTAAAAAAATTAGCCAGCTAAATGCCGTCTAAGGACAAAGTCTTTGGATTAGTCAGCATGAGGCGGGACCCACAAAATACTCGAACCATTCGTAGCCAATCTGGCTTCAGAAACTTAAAGTACTCCGAACTAGACTAACAAAGCATAGGCCAGTTGTTGCCCAAATAAAGTAATACAGTTCGCACTCCAGATAATTATCACGCCGTTAGGTTCATGCTCGGAGGAAGGGGGGTGAGATATGATACCAACACCACCTTAGTACCCATCTGGATAGCTTAGAACTTTGACCAATGAGATAAACAACTTTTTTAGGAGGTTAATATGCCTACTAACATTAAAACTTTCAGGAATGAATCTGACCATTCGATCATCGTCTTCAATTCAGAGAACATCGGAAATAGCTTTTGGATTAAAGCAAAGCACACTGAAAATACCAAACCTGGACTTTGGATTTCTTGGCATAAAGATCTTCCCCTTATCCTCTGCACTATCAAAGGCATGTGTCACATATGGGATGTTGATTGGAAGATTCATGGTCAATGGGAGGGTAACTCCAATGAGATCATTTTCCTAGACGGCTCTGATAAGGGTGTTGGAGGAGACATTCAAGTTTCCGTTACTAAAGATGGGGATATCGAAATGAAAAAAGCAGGCTGATCGATTTCGATAAGATAAAGGATATCCCTTATTAATTGTTTCCTAATAGGATACAACCAGACGCGCGCACGAGGCATGGTCTTGAATGTTTAGTATTTTCTCGTGCGTCTGCGTCAGGTATTTTATTAGGAATCTTAGCCTTAATGAAACCACAAATATTATGGTTTCTTGCTGTAATATTGCTTACCTTCATCATTATTTTATTGTGATTTTATTGTCTGATTCAGAATAAGTATATTAATTCAGATTAGTAATGTCTGCTGGGTTATCCAGTAGATTCTAGCCGCGATAAGTCTGCTTCGACACCACCTGATTTGGCCGAAGAGCGTTAAATATGTTTTACTGAGCTTTCCGTTCCTTTACATGATTCCGATTCATTTGGTTTTTGAAAGCTAACCTCGTTATCTCATGTTGGTCGTTGGTCTCCTATGTATAGTTGGTACAGCTGGCTTAGTTCGAGCTTGTATAAAGCAAGCAATCTTACTCGTAGTTAGAACCTTGCAAGAAGATAAGTGCTTAGCTGATGCCTCTGCTTACCCTCCCTGTTGTGTGAACCCACCGTGTCACCCGCTTCCCAAACTAGTGGAGGTACCAGTCTGCCCAGAGGTAAAAAGGGCACAAAATGCGAACGGAAATCATCACGAAACGAGATGATCTTACGATTCGTAGGCTCCCCCTTGAACCCGGTGAGGCGATGCCGTGGTGCACGGACTCCTGCAATCGCTTTACGGTCGCCGTGCGCGGTGAACAACTCCGCATCGAGTTTCAGGATACCGATGAGCACACCCTGGTTCCGGTCTATTCTAGCATGACGGACTGGGACAAGCCGGACCATGCTGTCATTGCGCAGTGAACATAGGTACATCTCCTTATGAGGAAGTCATCACATTTTTCCTTGATGCCTCCGGCGCTGACCCCCAACCGGAACTTATGTAAACAAGGTGTCGGCTACCTAACCAAACGTTGCAACAAACTATGTAAAGTGTGGTTGTTGAACCTGGGCATTGTGCCAGAAGGAAGAGATCAAGTGCTATGTTTGTGAAATAAGACGTAGGAATACGAGAATGCAAGTCGTACACCGACAAGCTAAATATCCAGATCATCGTCCCCATACTTTGGCAAAAAGGTTGGAGGATAGTAAATTATTCAGGTAACTAGAAATTGAACAGGTAATTTAAAAGGTCTATATGCCCCGGTTACGTAAGGCGTTAGCACATTTAGGAGAGATTTGATCGTGAAAACTCAATATTATGTTGCCTCCAGTCTGGATGGGTTTATCTCGAACCCATAGAATTCCCTCGACTGGTTATTGCAGTTCGGTGAAGGAACAGGGTCCGACTATCAAGCCTTTATCTGCAAAGTGGGTGCGATTGCCATGGGAGCAACCACCTACTGATGGATCCAGGATCATCATATCCAACCCAATTCTCAACAACCAAAGCCCTGGCCTTACGAACAACCGGTCTGGGTCTTAACTTCCTGTACACTTCCCACAATTCACGGTGCCAACATTGAATTCGCCCGTGGGGACGTGAGGCCAGTGCACTGGCAGATGATCACAGGGGCAAGTGATAAGAACATATGGCTTGTCGGTGGTGGGGCGTTGGTCGGCCAGTTCTACGATCACGGTCTACTCGACGAGATGATTGTTACCATCGTTTCCGTGACCCTGGACAATGGGGCACCTCTCCTGCCACGCCCGATCACAACCCCTCCCCTACGGTTAATATCGGTTACAGCTCGGGATGGCGATCCGCTGGTAACGCTATGGTATGAGGTACCTCGTCCATAGACAAAGGAACTAAATATGGACAACAGAGGTGTAAGTAATTAAACTATTATTTTATACTGAGGGAATCTTGCTCAATTGCGAGCCTTGCTACTTGATCTATGGACACGATGAACGGGACAGAATGCCACGTGATGCTTGTCCGCTGCATAAGCTGGAAGGCGATTCTTTGGGAATATTTTTATTACCGGGAGGAGGTACCCTACTCTGATTGGCCGCTTAAAGACAAGGAGAGCTACTTCCTGGTTCGTCCTACAATTGGAGCGTCAGCGGTTGAGCGATTACAGAGGGAATTCCTGGCGGCCCGGCATGGTTAGAGGTAGTTGACGTTATCATACCCAAATGATCCTACACAACCCTACAGCTAAGGAGCAAGGGTGGTAAAACCTTGAAGGCAAATTTTCACGAGCCGTTCTTAGGGAGGAAAGGAACCATAAAGTCCCTACCTAATCCCAGGAAATAAAGGTCAGCAAGGAGATATGGAAAGTACCGGAGACATTATCTATCGGGTGAACAGTCGGGACGAGATCGTTTTCACAAACGAGGAGTGGGATCGATTTGCCCTGGCTAATGGGGGATGGAAGGTCACATCGGCCAACATACTCCATCGCTCGTTATGGGACTTCATCGTTGACTCTACCACATGTCAGCTTTACCATGACATCTTAACACAAATCCGGAATCATCGTGTGATGGGATTTCGTTTTCGGTGTGACTCACCCAGTTGCCGACGACTGATGGAGATGCGAATATTTCCTGCTGAGGGAGCCACGGTTGAGTTCCGGATACGGACGTTGGCCATAGAACACCGACAGCATCAACCTCTGCTCGAATCTCAGGCAGTTTATTCGGAGAAGTTCCTGCGGATGTGCAGTTGGTGTAAGAAAATTAATGTAGAAGGTACCTGGATGGAGGTGGAAGAGGCTGTCAGGCATTTGCGGCTTTTCGAAAGTACTTCTCTGCCGATGTTGACGCACGGAGTTTGTGAAACCTGCTATGGAGAAATGACCAGGATCTACAGAGCCTCTTGAGAGTATGATCCCATTTTAAGGATACCTTCTCGGTTTCATAAATTATCGTTCATACTTTTCGGGTAATTCTAAGGAGGTTAAACAGGCCTGCATATTGCCTTTTGATGTTTTAGAAGTTACTGATCCTCAGAGGTTAGAGAAATCTAGGGAAGGCATCTTCCCCGCAGTTGAGCACTATAAGGGACGTCCTCTCACCGTCGACAGCTAATGTGAAATAGTCGAAGGGGAATGGTTACTGGCTTTTCCCGTGCTCGTAAATTCCCCTGCTGTTCACTGACGTGATGGGCACGCAGTGCGATCCCACCATGCAGTCGTGCGTCGATCCAACAGCGCCTACACCCCGTGAAGAGGCGTTACAACAGTCGTTACCGAAGGAAGAACGATATCTTCCGCCACCTTCGTTCAGCTCCTCCAGCGTAAATGGCGGCCTGTCCTTATCCGCGAATCTCCTGCGCTCCGCCGCTCCGTCGGCCCCGGTAGCGGCAGGTATCCCCGAGGCGGCGCCTGGAACTGATTTTGCGGCAGCAGCTGCACAGGCAAGGCGGGCCTATCGAGCTACGAACGTGATGCCCCCGGGGACACAAGTACAGCATTGGACGAAAGAGCTGAGCGCGGCCGCAACGAATATGGACCCGGCGGTGATGAATCTGAATTTGTCGCCACTACAGTCTCGCAACGCATTGCCTGCGACGACTCTGCTGGTTGATCCCAACGGTGGAGGAACAACGTACTCGGTGTTCGGCGGCAGTGTATACGGCAACGAGCACAAATTCGTCGATCGATTCCTCATTCCCCAAATCGAAGATCAGATACGCGCCGCGAACCCGGGCGCTCTCCCCCGAGAGGTAGCAGAAGCGGCTGGCAGACAAGCACGATGGATCATGACGGGAGAACCAGGGCCATCTGCATTGTGCACAGTCCCTGAAGCGGCGGGGATGAGTTCATCGGCGCGATGGTTTGCTGGAGGCGCTGGCGCCTTGAATTTTGGAGGTGGCGCACTGATGCTTGCTAGTGTGAATCCTGAAAGAGATCCTGCACTTGTCACCGCGGGAAAAATAACGAGTGGTACCGCCAGTATCGTAGGCGGG
>DATMBG010000048.1 GCA_035559535.1 Candidatus Limnocylindrales bacterium | reverse complement strand
GGTGCGGAGTGAGAAGCGGCCTGGGATCTATGTGTATTCCCCTGAGGGGAAGGAGTTAGGGTATATTCCGACGGAGATTCCGACCAATGTGGGATTTGGTCGTGGGGAAGAGAGCAAGACGTTGTACATTACGGCGGGCAAGAGTTTGTATCGGATCAAGTTAGGTAAGGAAGGCTATCATCTGCCGGCGAGTAAGTAGCCGTCTGCCTCCCCAAGTAAGAAGGTCAGGGGCTTGGCCTCTGGCCTTTTTTATTCTTTAAAAGGGTCGGGGATGATCGTTCAACTTTGTTAATTGAAGAAGGTCTATTTAGAAAAGAGGTCAGGAAATGCCTGCAAACCGTCATCCCATTCTAAAAACTATGCTTCTTGCGGTTTCGTCTTTTGTCATAGCCCTGATTCTTTACTTATCCCATGTTTTAAGCTCCTTTGAGTTGAAGGCTTTTGACCAATTCTCAAGGTATCTGAATCCGATAAAATCTTCAGCACCTATTGTCCTTGTCCAGATTGATCAGCCGAGTATAGATGCCCTGAGTAAACAGGGCATTACCTGGCCGTGGCCGAGACAGATGTATGCTCCCATCGTGGAATACCTGTCAGAAGCCGATGCAATTTTTCTGGACATGTTTTTTACGGAACCCTCTTCTTACGGGCAGGAAGACGATATCCTTTTTGCAGAGGCAATTAAGAAGGCCGGGAATGTCTACCTGCCCATTTTTCTTTCCCAACAAGAAAGACCTTTGACTGCAGAGGAGGAAGCCTTTATCCTGCGGATAGCAATTCCAGATAAAGTTTTTACAGCTTTATCCTACCATTCGGTTATTACGCCTATCGATGACCTAAAAACTGCGGTTCATGGAGCCGGTAATGTCATGATTAAACCGGATGAAGATGGGGTTTACCGGAGGGTGCCACTGCTCTTCCAACTTAACCAATACCTTATTCCTCATTTTGTATTGGGTTATTTGATTGAAAAAGGTAAGATTCAAATTCGGCAACAGGCTCCGATACAATCCCCTATACTTTCTGTTCAGGATGAATCTTTACCAATCCAGAATGAAAAGTTAATCCTTAGATTCTATCGAGATAAAGATCCTTTCGAGACGTTTTCGGCCATCCAGGTCCTTCAGTGGTACCTGGACTACCAGGCTTCTAAACCGCCCGCCATGGAAAAAGGATACTTTAAGGATAAAATCGTCTTAATAGGATCCACGGCGGTAGGTCTCTATGATTTAAAACCGACGGCCACTTCCTCGGTATCTACCGGTATCCACATCCATGCAACGACCCTGGATAATATCCTTCGGAGAAATTTTATAAAGCCTGTAAATCCTCTTTTTGTGGTGGCTGCGATGTTCCTGGTTTGTCTCTTTATCAGTTCGGCTGTTTTAAGAACCTATGCTCTATCGGTTAACTTATCTGTCTTCTTCGTATCCTTATTCCTTATACTTCTTGGATTGGCAGTCTTATTTAAGGTGACTATTTATATGGAAGTAATGCCGATCCTCACGTCTTTAGGGATTAGTTTTATCCTTGTTACCGCTTATAGTTATGCAACCGAAGGAAAACAGCGGTTTTTCTACAGGAAAACTTTCTTGCAATATATGGATCGGACGGTAGCCGACTATCTTTTAAACAATCCCGATTTGATAAGACCAGGAGGTCAGCTCAGGCGTGTGACCGTGTTTTTCGCAGATATTGCAGGTTTTACAACCATCTCCGAAATCATGCCATCAGATAAACTGGCTGTACAACTCCATAAGGTTTTAAATGCTCTTACAGAGGTTATTATTGAGAATCATGGGGTGATCGACAAGTATATGGGGGATTGTGTCATGGCTTTCTGGGGCGCTCCGGTTACCACCCATCGGGATGAAATAAACGCCTGTACAGCGGCCATTGAGTGTCTGGAAATTCTGGATGAGATCAATCCATCCTTCCGGGCAGAAGGTCTCCCTGAAATTAGTTTTCGGATCGGTTTACATTCTGGAGATGCTACGGCCGGTAATATCGGGAGTGATCGACTTTTTAACTATACCGTTATCGGAGATACGGTCAATCTGGCATCAAGGCTTGAATCGGCCAATAAGTTCTTCGGGACCAAAATTCTGATAAGCGAAGATACTTATAAAAAAACCGAAGGTCTCTTTTTCGTCAGGGAACTCGGCCTGATCGAAGTAAAGGGGAAAACGGTTCCGGTTAAAGTATTTGAACTCATCGGTAAAGAAGAAAATATTTCACCTGATCAAAGACAAAAGGTTCTGGATTTTCATCGGGGCCTTACCTTTTATAAGGACCAAAAATGGTATGAAGCCTGGGAGGTATTCAACCATATCCTGAGGAAATATCCTGAGGACGTGCCTGCAGAATACTACAAAAAGCAGTGTGAGAAATATGTAAATGCAAAGTTACCCTTGACAGAAGACTGGAATATCATTAAGATGACAGAAAAGTAAAGGAGTGGCAAAGGGATAAACTCTGAGGGAGTAAGGAAGAAGGAATTAAGGTACTTAAATTATAAGCTGGAAAGATGAAACGATTCTTCATAGGTTTATTGGGAGTTGTCTTTATGCCGGTTTTTGCCTATGCAGACACGGCCACGGTTATTGTAAAGGAAAATGCTATTCGCGAGTCTTGTAAGTTTTTCGCACCGGTCAAAGCGGCTGTCCGTGCCGGTAATGTGCTGGAGATTCTCTCGCAAGAAGGGGATTGGTTCCAGGTCAGGTTTAACAATATCCAGGGATGTATCCATAAAAGTGCGATCGAGAAAAAATCGGTTTCGCTGACGGATAAACTCCTGGGTCCACAAAAGCAATCTGTAACCGGCGATGAGGTGGCCCTGGCAGGGAAAGGTTTCAACCCTCAAGTTGAGGAGGCTTATAAAAAGAAAAATCCGGGAATGAACTATCAAGCCGTTGATAGCATAGAAGGCTATAAAGTTCCTGAAGATAAGATTCAGGAATTTGCTGCAGGCGGAAAACTCAATCTACCCAGGTAGAGTTATGCACAGACTTTTATATGTAGGCTTATTGAGCCTTTCCATTTTTATACCTTACCAGATGGCTTATGCCCTGGATTTATTCAAGTTAAAAGATAAAGTAGATTTAGGGAGAGGGGCTGTAAAAGCGGTCAGACCCATGTCAGAAGAAGAGGAGTATTATGTGGGTCGGGCTGTAGCAGCCCGGCTTCTTTCTATTTATCCTCTTTTAGATAATAAAAAGCTTACAGAATATGTGAATTCTATCGGTCAGCTTTTGGTTATGAACTCGGACAGGCCGTTTACTTATGGGGGCTACCACTTTGCCCTACTCAACTCCGACGAGATCAATGCCTTTGCCTGTCCCGGGGGGACTATTCTTATAACCAAAGGTATGGTTCAGGCTGTGCGGAGTGAGGATGAGCTGGCTGCAGTTCTTGCCCATGAAATAGCCCATGTGAGTCATCGAGACGGTGTGAATGCCATCAGCAAATCCCGCTGGACCCAGGTGGTTACCCTGGTAGGTACCAATACCGCCAAGAATTATTCACCCCAGGTTTTATCGCAACTTGTGGGGCTCTTTGAGGGAGCCATCGATGATGTATTTAAAACCCTTGTAGTCAACGGTTACGGTCAATCTCAAGAGTATCAGGCCGATGAAGCCGCCATGTCTTATCTTTCCAAGGCAGGATATAATCCCTCTGCTCTTAAAGATTTCTTGAATCGTCTCGTAAGTCAGGGGGCTGCATCGGGTGGAGGGATCCTGAAAACCCATCCGGCTACGGTAGATAGAGTAAAAAATATCACAAAGAAAATGCCTTCCATGAAAGTAGACGCTTCACAGGTTCAATTAAGAAATCAGAGGTTTCAGGCTGCTTTGAAATAAGAAATACCCCATCCTCCCCGACTACCATTCCACACAACCCTTATAAAGATCGATGGGGTTTATCCATCAAGGACCAAGAAAAGTTTGGGAGTATGGAGGTAGGGGAGTATGGGAGTGTGGAGGTATAGGGGTAGGGGGGTGTGGAGATAGGGGAGTATGGAAGTATGGGAGAATTTACCTCCACACTCCCATACTCCCCTACCTCCATACTTTTCTACTCAGGAGGTATTATTATGGATTTGGAGAGCTGGAGACCCTTTAAAGATTTAGCTAGTTTAAGGGAAGAGATTAACAGGGTATTTGACCGGGTCTTCAAGGAAAGACCGGAGGAATTTTTCAGGGGTGGTGCAGTAAATCCACCTATTGATCTTTCGGAGACCCCGGATTCTATTATTGTAAGGGCTGAAATTCCAGGAGTAGACGCCAACGACGTTTCGGTCTCTATAACCGGAGACACCTTAACGATTAAAGGAGAAAAGAAGCAGGAAAAGGAAGATCCTAACGAAAACTACCATCAGGTCGAACGGACCTACGGACCTTTCAGTCGATCTGTACGAATTCCGGTCCAGGTTCAAACAGATAAAGTTACGGCCAGTTACAAGAAAGGCATTTTACATATTACCCTGCCCAAAGTACCGGAGGCTAAATCTCAAACCATAAAGATTAACATAGAAGGGTAATCCGCCGATAATCTATAAGGCAGATTAAAGGGAGAGGAGTACTTTGTAAAATTAAGGGTAACTCTCTGCCATCACCCCTGGTCCCTCTTCTACAGCGTGGGAGAGGGGAATAAGTGGCTCTTCGGGCTAACTTCCCATGTATCCCTTCTCACACCTCACCCTCCTTTTATCAGGGTAAAAGTTAACCCATGGGATAAGTTTATCTCCTAACCGGGCTTTAGTAAATCCTTCGGCAAATCTTCGAGGGATTCCCTCAAGACTTATCTCTTCTCAATTCCTACCTCCCAGCCATCACTCACAGGAAATCCAATAATTACAATGAGTTCATGGGGTGCTTTTAGGTTTATCATTCCGTTAAAATCCTCAGAGGTCAAAACGGTTTCAGATTTTGAATCCGGATCAAAGGAATAAATTAACTTTGCCAGGGTAGCCCCCCGGAGGATCCATATATCCCGAGCCCCAAGATCACTGGCCAGGTTGGTCAGCTCTCGGAGGCGCTCTGGACGAATTCTTATATGAAATAGCTCATTACACTCTTTACAGTATCTGGTAAACACTCCTGATTCTTGGATTGCATGGTTCTGATGTTCAGTGAACATTGTATTTCCTCCTCAGAAATCTTTAGCTCCGATTGTCATTCTCGTTTTGACCGGAATGTCAACAATTCACTTTTCACCTTGGAAATTTTTATTGATAGTAAACTTTTCGGTTTTTGGCAAAGTCCCTAGCGGGTTTCCTATGGAATAAACCATGTTAACGTTCCATTCTCAAGTAACGTACGAACACCTAAGCCTATCATAACGTAGGGAAGAAGTATACGGCTGTACCGGGTTAAAATCTGAGCTACGAGGAACTGTCGAGCCAGGTGGCTGGTAAGGTAACAATAAACTCCTACAAGTACAAAAAATACAACCAACAGGACGCCCAAGTGGGCCAGGTTGCTACTCGCAAAGAGTAATGTATAGATACTGATGTTATCACTCCCGTTTGCAAATTTTATAGTTGCGACGTTGTAGGCCTGATGATGAAGAAGACCAGCAAATACAGAAGACCTCCATGGCTGACTTTCAGAGTGTTTTAGCTTTACCTGTTGAATATTTTTTTTGCGATGGACAAGTTTATCTACTCCCATCAGAATAGGAATTACACCCATCAGGCCTATCCAGGTTCGTGGTAAAATAAGACTGGCTAAAAAACCGATAAGGCTGACCGCAATAAGTGCCGTAAAGCCAAGATACTGACCGATAACTACATACCTCCGGCGGAAAGTTGGATCCGCCTGGGAGAAAAACAATACAAGGAGGAAAATATCATCTACATTGGTAGCAGCAAAGGTGATGATTCCCGTTATAATGGTTGTAAAAATCCAATCCATTTATTCAAGAAGACATGCTGCTTTTCCCTTCTCCGTCGCTACCAGAAGATCGAATTCTATTCATCAGGTCTTAAAAACGAGAGAAGGTTACCTTATCTGGGTTATGAAATAAATTTGAGATAAATACCACGGTTAAAAATCAACTTGACAGGTAGAATATCAGGTAGATTTTTATTAAAGGAGGAAAAAACGTCAATAAAAAAAAGAGATTATAATCCAATAGGATAAACTTTACCCTGAATCTTTTCCCGTTTAAATCTCTTTTTTGGAAGAAAAGATTTCATTCTCAAATATTAAGAGAAAATAAACCATTTTAGAGGTTGGAATTTTCCCCAAATTTTTTTTAAGAATATCCTGGCTAAGTAAGCGATAAGATAAGATTTCTGCCATCCCTTTCATAGGAGCCTGGAAACAAATTTGAAACCGATCCCTATGGGAGTGTTCAGAGCTTTATTTATCGAGGAGCGGTTATCCCCGTTCAAAAAGCTCGAGGACAGCTAATCCTTGTGAGCTATTTTGGTTACAGAACGGACTGATTAAAAATTGGCGAAATTACCTAGGATAAAAATTGCCTGTTACGGTGTGATGGAGGAAGACCCGCTGGTATCAGGATTACAGCAGATGGGTTATCTAACTACAGTTGTCACCGAGCGTACCACCTTACTTACTTTTAATGATCAGATGAAGGAAGTTTATTTGGCTGTAATTAAGGATCAAGTAGATCTATATGAAAATTTAGAAGTTATCGGTCTTCCGGCCCTCTTCATCCTCACAGACAAACATTCTCAGATTCTTTCTCTTCTCTCACGGGAGAATACCCTCTTTGATTTTATGATTTCACCGGATAATGCTCTGGATCTGGAAGAGGTATCCTATCGGGTGATAAGACTGGTGGAGCAAAACCGAATATTATCCATCTCGACGGAGTATCACTTTGATTTCTTAACGGGTACTTTCCGTTATAAGAATCAGGAAATTTTTGCCGGTAAAGGGGATCGGCGAGCTATGGCAGCCGCTGTGCTACGAATGCTGGTTCGAAACCGGGGAAAAGCTCTTAGTAAAGAGGCCATTCGTCAGTATGTCGGAAGTCGTGTATCGGTGCCGACCATTATCAATAATCTGCGGGTGGCCCTTCGGGACTATGACAGTGCCTATCTCCAGAAAATGTTTATTCAATATCATAAAGGAACGGGAACCTATACCTTTACGGGACATGTGCTTTTCCCACAGAAAAAAGCTCTTAACGAGAGTACACGGCAGTTAGTAGAAGAAGCTTTGGTTAAGACGCTACGCCATTTACCAGTCCGGAGAAAATTAAAGTTTGTCCTGGGAAAAGTTAAATATATTTTAATGGTGGATCGGGTCGGCTTATTTTACTTCTCCCAGCAGGAGAATAAGCTGTGTCAATTTATTGGGGATTATCGGTCTGCGAAACCCGTGAAGCGATATGATGAGGTAGAAATAGATCTTAATACCCCTCATCTACCTCCGGAGTATTATCCACTTCATCAATATTTATCCCAATCCAAAGATGTACGCTCCGGTTCTTACATTGCCTGTACAACTCCAAAAATTGGAATCGATTACTGTATTTATATAGGGGATTATACAGGCTATGAAGTCTATCTGTTGGTTGACGATCTAACCCGATCCCGTAAGTTTAACCTCATTGATTTGGAATGTTGCCGTGAAATCCTTACGTTACGTAGCGTACAGAGATTGATTCGGCAACTTTTAGAGAAACAAGAAGATTAACAGGGTCAATCCGTTTAGATTTTCCGGCTGATTAGACAAATACAGGGATAAGGCTTTAATTTGAAGAGGTATGGAAAGACTGTTATCTGCCACATCCCGAAATCGTCGTGCCTTGTTAATTACCTTTGGCCTTACCCTGCTTTATTCTCTGATTGAGATAATAGGTGGAATTCTTACCAACAGCCTTGCCCTCTTAGCAGATGCCGGGCATATGCTGGCCGATGTAGGTGGATTAGCGCTTGCATTATTTGCTGCCTGGATGTCTCAAAAACCTGCGACTCCAGCTAAAACCTATGGTTATTACCGGGTTGAAATTCTTGCAGCACTTATAAACGCCTTAGGGCTCCTGTTACTCTCGTTCTACATCTTGTATGAGGCTTATCAACGTTTTCAAGCTCCTCCTAAAGTCGCCAGCCTGCCCATGCTTGTTGTTGCTACCCTTGGCCTTTTAGTGAATCTTATAGGAATTTGGAACTTACGCGAAGGAGCCAAAGAGAGCTTAAACGTGCAAGGTGCGTTTCTCGAGGTAGTAAGCGATCTACTTGGCTCTATGGGAGTCATTGTGGCAGGGTTAATTATGTGGAAGACCGGCTGGTACTATGCCGATCCGATTTTTAGTATGCTAATCGGACTATTTATCTTACCCCGCACGTGGAAATTATTAACCCAGACGATAAATGTCCTACTGGAAGGTACTCCAACTCATATTGATGTGTCGGCCGTGGAGCAAGAGATGCTTAAGGTGCCGGGGGTTACAGCTGTCCATGACCTGCACATATGGACCATTACCTCGGGAATCGAAGCTTTAAGTGCCCATATTGTACTTGGAGAAACGATCGAACCTCAGGCTGCTTCAAAAGTCATAGAAACCCTGGCCGCAAGGGTTAAAGAAAAATTTGGGATTAACCATATCACGATTCAAATAGAAAGCCCGCAACTGGAGAAATGTAATGAAAAAGGGATCTGTCGTTAGATTTTTACCTGAAACTCTTCTTTTCTCTAAAGTATCCGTATCCATTTAGTAGGTGGAAAAAGAAACACCCCCCTGGCCCCCCTCCAGGGGGGACTGACATAGGGTTACTGCTGTTGAATCCCCCCTGGAGGGGGACCAGGGGGGTGTTCAGACAGAAAAAGTGACATCTACTAAATTGTTACAGTTACTTCTCTAAAATTCTCTCTTTTTTTTTCATTGACTTTTCTCTAAAATTCCCTATTTTTTTCCATGTTATTCCTTTATTAATTTTTTTGTCTATTCTAATTGATATCTCTTCGTAAGGTCTTATTAAGGTCAGTGAGGAGTAAAATTTAAGCCTTATTAAATTAGGAGAAGAGCTCATGGATATCGCTTATGTAGAAAAAACATATTCCAAATGGTCTAACATCTACGATCTGTTTTGGGGAAAACTTTTGCATCCGGGTCAGAAGGCTGCCATTGAGATCATGGATATTCAACCTGGTGATAGAATTTTGGAAGTAGGGGTAGGAACAGGACTTTCCCTTCCTTTGTATCCTGATAATTGTCAGGTCGTAGGGATTGATTTGTCTGCAGAAATGCTAAAAAAAGCTCAGAAGAAGGTAGAAAAACATCAGCTTGATAATGTCGTTCTTGAAAAAATGGATGCAGGTAATATGGATTTTGAGGATAATAGCTTCGATACGGTTATAGCAGCCCATGTCGTGAGTGTGGTTCCTGATCCTGTGAAAGTGATCCTGGAAATGAAGCGGGTTTGCAAAAAAGGAGGAAAGCTTCTTTTCTTAAATCATTTCAAAAGCCAGAACAGGATTCTGGCTAAATTTGAAGAACTGATTTCTCCCCTTTGTGATAAAATTGGATTTAAAACCGATTTAGATGTGGAAAAGCTGATGGCTATCACGAACCTGAAGATTAGTTATCGGAGAAAAATTAACCTGTTCAATTATTGGCAGCTGGTCCAATGCATTAATCAAAAATAAAAACCTCTAAAAGGTAAAACGTAAGTAAACTATTCAATCCATCAAAAGACTCGAATCCGGAGGGTCCAGCAGTCCAAAATGTTGTTTTAGAATCCCGTCGAGTCTGTCTGAGTATCTTTGTGACCAACCGTTTGCAGGACCGAATAGTTACTTACGTTTTATATTTTATCTGATATGAAGGCCATTCGACTGAAGGGATTTGGTGGAATCGAGAATTTAAAGCTAGAAGAGGTTGAAATTCCAAAAATTTCATTCGATGAGGTTTTAGTAAGAGTAAAGGCCTGTGGAGTTTGTTATCATGATCTTCTAAACCGGTCGGGTAAGATCCCCAGAACCAGGTTACCGATTATTTTGGGGCATGAAATTGCCGGTGAAGTCGTTGAAGTGGGAAGTCATGTTAAAGACTTTTCTCCTGGGGATAGAGTCACAGCCATCCAGCGGGTTTTATGCGGCAGTTGTACCTATTGCAGGACCGGTCGGGAAAGCTTATGCCGGGAAGGTCCAGGATTTCTTGGCGAAGAAATAGACGGGGGTTATGCGGAGTATATAAAAATCAAAATGAGTAGCCTATGTAAAATCCCCAATGAAATTTCTTTTGAAGAGGCTTCTATTCTCGCCTGTGCTATTGGTACCAGCCTGCATGCCTTCAAAACCAGAGCTAAAATCTCCTTAGGGGATCAGGTCGTCATCACCGGTGCGGGAGGAGGTGTAGGACTCCATGCTGTTCAGGTTGCTAAACTCTGTGGTGGTCGTGTGCTGGCGATAACCAGTTCTAAAGAGAAAATAGACAAGATTTGGGAAGCAGGAGCTGATGAGGTGATTTATAGTCCGGACCTTCAGTTTACAAAGGAAGTCAAAGCCCTTACCAAAGGGCGCGGTGCAGACATAGTTGTGGAGATCGTAGGGAGTGCCTCGTTTGAATCCAGTCTTCGTTGTCTGGCCCCCTCGGGTAAATTAGTATTTCTAGGAAATGTCATTACCGCCCCGGTTTTGGTTAATCCAGGGCTCGTAATCCTCAAGGAAATAGAGCTTATTGGTTCTTATGCTGTAACACGGGAAGAACTTGTAGAGGTTATTGATCTGGTCCGGCAGAGAAAAATACGCTCCATCGTTTCCCATACCCTCCCTTTAGAGAAAGCATCCGAAGCCCATCAACTTTTACAGGATCGGAAAACCGTTGGACGTTTAGTCCTAAGCATCTAAAACCAGGAGGTAACCCCTGCTTTCAGGAATAGATTTTGAGGAGTTGCTTATAAACAGGCCTTCTTCCCAAACTCTTTTAGGAGTATCTTTTAAACCAGGCCGCTCCAACTCTCCTTCCCTATGAGGGAAGGAGAGGATTAGCACAGGCCACCCGGTTCCTGTTCTGGAAGTGGGAAAAGATTAAAGGGGTAACAAAGAACGTACCTTCTCCGGAGTAATAGGTAAGTCGTAGACTCGAACTCCGATAGCATCATAAACGGCGTTGGCAATAGCGGGTGCGACCGGAATGGTAGGAGGTTCGCCGATTCCGATTGCCCCAAAGGGACCACTTTTCTCATCCTTTTCCAGGGCAATCACTTCGATATCGGGATAATCGGTGGACCGCATGAGTTTATATTTATCATAGTTCAGGTTCTGGGGGATACCGTTCTGGTAATTGGCATCCTCACAGAGCGCAAAACCCCAGCCAAAAGAAATACCTCCTACAATCTGCCCTCGAACCGACTGGGGATTTAGAACCCGACCGACATGGTGAGCTGCTACTATCTTAAGAACTTTGACTTTACCCGTTTTTACATTTACTTCGACTTCGGCCATTTGGGTTCCAAAGGCAATCGGGAACCAGGCTTTTCCAGTCCCTGTTTTAGGATCCAGGGGAGTAGTCAATTTCTGATGATGAAAAAGCCCTTCCCGTCGACGAGGTTTCCCAAATTGACGAAACTGTTTGGCAAGGAAGGTCATGGGGATCTTTTTATCTGGATCTTTCATGGAATAGGCTTCATTGAACCCAATATCTACTTCTTCTTCTGGAATATTTAGAAGTTTTGAGGCAATGGAAAAAATGTCCTTACGCAGGGGAATACAGGCAACAACAACCGCATTTCCCGTGGTATAGGTCTGTTTGGTTGCCACCGTAGAACCACAATTTTTCGTACGATCTGAGTCTCCGTTGACAAT
This sequence comes from Candidatus Limnocylindrales bacterium, assembly GCA_035559535.1. Lineage (NCBI taxonomy): Bacteria > Bacillati > Chloroflexota > Candidatus Limnocylindria > Candidatus Limnocylindrales > Candidatus Limnocylindrales bacterium. The sequence goes on along the minus strand of DATMBG010000048.1, from coordinate 23,447 downwards.
GTTAACTTTATCCAGCGAAAGTCCCAACATCTCAGCCGTTAACATTGCAAAAGTCGTATTCGAACCGTTCCCATAGTCTACCGTCCCGACATAAACCGTTGCTGTTCCATCCTCGTTCAATTCAACAATAACATCGGTTGTATCTTCTATACCGGAACCGAAGCCAATCCCATACCAGATGGTTGCCATCCCAACCCCCCGACGAATATCGTCTGAAACCACCTTAGGCAGGCTTTTCTTTTCCTTCCAGTGGAAGTTTTTATCGGCTTCGAGGATAGTATCTGTGGCCGGAATATAGAAATCTAACTGAAAATCCGTCGAGGTCTTAGAGCCACGTCGCAGTACATTCTTTAATCGAAACTCCATGGGATCCATCCCGATAGCATGGGCCATTTCATCTACATGGGATTCGGTACAGAATTCGGTCTCTGCAGCACCAAATCCCCGGGTGGCACACGTGATGGGGTTATTGGTATAAACAGCATAAGAATCCACCTTGATATGAGGAATTTCATAGGGACCACTGACCAAAACGCCCGCTTTCCGCATGATGTTGAGGGACCAGGAGGCATAGGCCCCCGCATCTCCAATAATTCGGGCTTCTAAAGCTACAATTTCACCGGTTTTCTTGACTCCGGTTTTCAGGTAGGTACGGAGTTGGGTCCGTTTGGTCGTAACCAGCATGGTCTCTTCACGGGAATATTCTATCTTAACCGGCTTTCCGGTTAAAAAAGTGGCCAGCGCAGCATGGATCTGGGCGTAGATGGCTTCTCGTTTTCCATAAGCAGCCCCAATGGCCGCCTGGATACAGCGGACATCTTCTTTGGGAATACCCAGGGCCCGAATAATATTCAGCCGATCAAAAAAGACACTCTGACCCGGAGAGATAACGGTTAGCTTACCATCTTCTCCATAATAGGCCAGGGCGGCTTCAGATTCCAGAGGGGAATGGTCCTGGGGTTGAGTCGTGTACTTTCGCTCGATAATAACCTCGGCTTCGGCGAACCCTTTGGCAATATCCCCTTTTTCCAGGTGATAATGGGAAAGGATATTTCCTTTCTCATGGACCTGAGGGGCATCGGGTTTCATGGCTTCTTCTGGGTCGTATACGCCGGGTAAAATCTCGTAGTCGATTTTAACGAGTCGGGCAGCTTCTTCTGCGATCTTTTTGGTTTCTGCCACAACCAGGGCGATAGGCTCTCCGTAGTAGCGTACCTTCTCCCTGGCAAAGACCTGCTGATCTCGAATTTTCTTTCCATAGGCATTTTCTCCGGGAACATCTTTCCAGGTCAAAACCCGGTAAACCCCGGCCATTTGCTCCGCTGAAGAAGTATCTATATTTAAAATGCGGGCATGGGTATAGGTGCTTCGAACGGTAACTCCCCAGATCATGCCGGGAATTTTATAATCGGCCGTATATTTGGCCTTCCCCGTTACCCGAGATTCACTTTCAATACGGGGTTGAGGCTTACCGATAATCTTGAATTCTCGCCGAGCCCAGGGAAGATGTTGGTCTTCTTCATCGGTATACCGTGCAATCCGGAATTTGTCGGTTTCTCTGGCTTTGATATCTTCTTCTTTCAACTGGCCTGCAGCCAGCTTCACTGACTCAATAAGCTGTTGGTAACCCGTACATCGGCAAATATTGGTTTTAAGGGCCGTTTTGATCTGCTGATCGGTCGGATTTGGGTTTTTATCCAGTAAGGCCTTGGCAGCCATGATAAAGCCCGGAGTACAGATTCCACATTGGAAGCCATGACCTTTGATAAACGCCTCTTGGAGAGGATGTAGTTTCCCATTCTGGCTAATTCCTTCAATGGTTTGAATACTCTTTCCATGGGCCCGCTCGGCAGGGGTAATGCAGGCCAGTATCCCTTTTCCATTCATGATAACGGTACAGGATCCGCATGTACCGATATCACAGGCCTTTTTAGCTCCCGTCAGATCCAGGTCTTCTCGTAAAATATCTAAAAGGGTTCTCTGGGGATCCACTTCTAGCTGAATGGATTTGTCATTGATGATGGCTTGAAATAGCATCTTATGGGATTGGTTAAGGTCCATGGTTTTTACCCGGTTAAGCCCTATACGGGCAACCTGCCTGGTTGGATGAGATACAGGTCGCTCTTATGAAGCTTAACAAGCTTGATCCTTCCGCCCGACTCAGGGTTATAGCTCGAAATAAAAAAGATACCCTTGCAGGCTCAAAGGGAAAGGAGATTTTGTACAATCAGCCCGGCTATCTTCTTCCCCGCATGGCACCCGGACCGGCCGTCAAGGCTATATTTGCTTTGGTATCTGTTACTTTGGTCCCCTCGACTTTCAGCACCGAGATATCTTTATCCAGCAGATTACCGACCAAAAGCCATTTACCGTCTGGGCTAAAAGCAAGAGCTTCGGTAACTCCCCCCAGCTCAATGTCTTCTAAACGGGTCACTTTCTTACCCTCAATCCCTAGTACTACGATTCGACCCCGTTTGTTATAAAAGAAAGCATCGGAAGGTGCATCACTCCCGTTAAGAAGCGCGGCGATGGCTATTTTTCCGGTAGGACTGACGGCAATCCCTTCAGGCGCATCCCCTACGACTACATGGTCAATGACCCGAGGGGGATCTGCTTCCAGATCGATGATGGTGATGGTATCCACATTTCCATCCGATCGGCCCATAGCCCCTGTATTTGCTACAAGGGCCAGTTTCCCATCCGGTGTTACATCGATATTATAAGGATAAATTCCAGAGGGGAGATCCCGCTTGGTGTAGGTTACATTCGTCCCATCCACCGTTAAGAGAGCAACCAGGTTTTTCAACGCCTTGGTGGCCAAAGCTCTTTTACCATCGGGAGTAAAGACTACATGGGTGGGATTATCCCCTACGTCCACCGTACCGACTACGCTGACCTCTTTACCTCGAATACTCAAAATAGAAAGGGTGGTCTCGGCCCGATTGGCAACCAGGGCTATATCTCCTTTGGGTGAAATGGACAGACCCGAGGGTTGCTTTCCTACGGTCACCGTTCCGATCTCCTTGGGTGGATCCGCCTGCAAATCGACAATATGAATCAGATTGCTGGGCACAAACCCGGGTTTTCCTTCCACTTCTCCCAGTTTCATAGCCTCGGCAATAAGGGCGATACTTTCATCCGGGGCAATGGCAATATTGGTAGGAGGACCGAAGATGCTATTTATCATGGGCAGTGTGGCCTTTACAACCGGAGCAGGTCCCTTGAGGTCGATGATGGAAATATTCTGTTCTCCTTCTGGAACCACAACTAGTTTACCATTTTGGATCTGGGCTTTGCTATCATTGCCGGAAATAATGACTTGAGCCGAAACCTGAAGGGTGAACACCAACCCTAAAACTCCAGAAAGAAATCCTAATGAAGCTTTACCGATATTTCTTTTCATTCTGTCTACCCTCCTTTTTATCTGAAAGCATGAACCATAAACAACTCCTGCCTGCCCATGGTTCATGGTTCAGAGTTCGGGATCAGGTGAAGGTCCCCCCACACGACCTTGGCAATTTTGGTTTTGTCAACTTTAGATCTGATTTCCTCAGCCCATTGCTGTCGTTGGGGATTTCCCACTTTGCTGAGATAGAGAATAAGCGGACACCCGGGCGGGACCTTACAGAAGTAGGTTTGAGGGTGATTGACGATCTGAACGATGGTATCGGTCGTGATCGTTTCACCCATCTGTAAAGAAGTAAAGTGGGTCACCATTTCCGGGCGGTGAACATTTTCCTCGTTGAGGGTCTTTCCAATAATATCACTTCCCACGACCAGAATACAACGGGTACTACAGGCCGGTATGATCGGTTCATCTTCCCTGGGAGCCTTAAACGATTTCTTTCGAGCCCCATCGGCATGAACCAAGACAACATCTGCCAGACGGTAACTGTTTAACTTACACACCAGCGCAGGGTCTAAGCCCTTCAACTTATCTTTACGGATATACTGCCCGAGTACGGTGATGTGGTGATAGGATTTAAAATGCTTTTGAATGGCGGCCAGGAGGTCCGTTTCCTCCTCCGCAATCAACCATTTTTCCGTTTGATAAGATGTGGGTTTCTGGGCATGGGTGGTACTCGTGCTCAAGACCTTGAGGCCTTTCCTGGTAAGTTGATGGGCCAATTCTGTAATTAAAGTGGTTTTTCCTCCACTTCCCACTACGGAAACCACTTCTCCCCGACTTATGTCAAAGGCTGAGAGGAGATCCATGATTTAAGATACGAAGACGCCGGAAGGAAGGAATCTGAAAAACAATCTCCGCGTCTTCGGATCATTACGTCCTGCCCTTGATGGGTACACACTCGGTTATATGTAATCCAAATCCTTCCAAACCGACAATTCTTTTAGGACTGTTGGTCAATAAACGAATATTTTTTAAACCCAGATCCACTAAAATTTGCGCGCCAACTCCGTAATCCCGTAAATCCATTTTGGTACCCGGCTCTTCTTCTGGAATATCTTGACCCTGATCCTGTAATTCGTAAGCTTTAAGCCGGTTGATCAACAGATTCCCCTGACTTTCCTGTCTCAAGTAAAGTAAAACGCCTACCCCTTCTTGCTCGATGATTTCCATGGAGCTCCGAAGCTGCTCTCTACAACTACACCGCAGAGATCCAAAAACGTCTCCTATCAGACACTGGGAATGAACCCGGACCAGAACACTTTCTTTCGATTTAACGTCTCCTTTAACCAGGGCCACATGGTGAAGATTATCCAGGTCGTTTTGATAACAGATGGCCGTAAAGTCTCCAAACTCTGTAGGAATATGGGTGGTTGCAACCCGGCTAACAAATCGCTCCATTTTGAGACGGAACTTGATGAGATCTGCGATGCTAATCACGCGAATACCGAACTTCTCTCTAAATTCAAGGAGTTGAGGGAGGCGCGCCATCGTTCCGTCATCATTCATAATCTCACAAATAACTCCGGCGGGATATAGGCCTGCCAGGCGGGCCAGGTCTACGGCAGCTTCCGTTTGTCCGGCTCGTCGTAGGACTCCCCCTTTCCGGGCCAGTAAAGGGAATACATGCCCGGGCCTTGCCAGATCTTCAGGCTTGGTTTTGGGATCGATGGCTGTTAAAATGGTACGGGCCCGATCTGCTGCAGAGATTCCCGTGGTAACATTCCGTTTGGCATCTATGGAAACCGTAAAAGCCGTTCCGAAGGCGGCCGTGTTCTCCGAGACCATTTGGGGAATCTTTAGTTCCTTGAGTCTCTCCTCGGTCATAGGCAGACAGATAAGCCCTCGACCGTACTTGGCCATAAAGTTGATGATCTCAGGAGTTACTTTTTCTGCCGCACAGGTCAGATCTCCTTCATTTTCTCGATCTTCATCGTCAACGACAATGACCATTTTACCTGCACGGATATCTTCAATAGCTTCTTCAATGGTATTTAATTTGAACTCAGACATCTTCATTCACTTTCCGGAGATAAGGAGTATTTCGCAATTCTTCCAGGGTGGAAGCTCCGATGCAGAACATAGCCGTTTTTAATTCTTCGATCAAGATCGTTAATTTTTCGGCGACTGCATCGGCAGATTGCGTGGCTGCTTTTAGCATGGGTAAAGCCAATCCAGCCATTGTAGCACCTAATGAAATGGCCTTGGCGATATCCAGGCCTGTTCGAACTCCACCCGAGGCAATCAGAATCAAATGGGGGGCTACCTCTCGAACCCATAACAGGGATTCCACAGTAGAGATACCCCATTCTCTAAAGGAGTCGCTTAAATAAGCCTTCTTTTTCGCCTTGGCTCGATAATTTTCGATAAAGAACCAGGAAGTTCCTCCCGCCCCGGCCACATCAATTCCCTGAATCCCCGTATCTTTCAAGCGTTGGGCAACCTCTCGGGATATCCCCCAACCACACTCCTTAATTAAAACCGGAACCGGTAAATTTCGACACACTTCTCCAATTTTAGCAGTCAGTCCCTTAAAATTTCGGTTCCCTTCCGGCTGACAGGCTTCCTGTAACGCGTTGAGGTGGAAGATAAGTCCATCTGCTTCTATCATTTCCACAGCTTTTAGACACTCCTTAACTCCATAGCCATAATTCAACTGTACAGCCCCCAAATTAGCGAACAGGAGAATATCCGGAGCCAGATCCCGAATTTGAAACGTAGGGGCCAGTTCTGGAAATTCTAAGGCAATACGCTGGGATCCCACGCCCATAGCCACTCCAACTTTCTGAGCAGCTAATGCCAGGTTCCGATTAATCTTTTTGCCTGCCTCACTTCCACCGGTCATGGGAGAAATCAAAATGGGTGCACGAAGTTTTTTACCAAACAGAGTTAATGAGACATCTATTTCATCTCGATCAATTTCCGGTAATGCCTGATGGATAAACCGAAATTTCTCAAACCCGGAGGTAACAAGGTGAGCCTCTACATTCTCTTCTAAACAAATCCTGAGATGTTCTTCCTTTCGATTTTGAATCATAAGACCCAAAGCTTGAAACGTAAAATGAAAAATACCCAAGTATTAAACCTTACGTTTTAAATATCCTTAATACCCGATGAACGACCTGATCTACCAAATCATCGACAGTTTTAGGCCGCTGCTCAAAAGTGGGTATCGGTGGAAGTAAAATAGCTCCTGCTTCAGCTAAACGTAACATAATTTTAATATGCCCTATATGTACAGGGGTTTCTCGTATAACCAAAACCAGCTTCCGACCCGTTTGTAAAATAACATTAGCAGCTCGAATCAGCAAGTTATCCTGGGTAGATAAAGCAATGGCCGCCATGCTCTTCACAGAGCAGGGAATAACCACCATGCCCAGGGCTTCAAAGTCGTTATCCAGGATCCGAGCCTGAGAATCCTCTACTTCATATACGAAGTGGGCCAGACTTTCGATTTCCTCTACACGCCAGGGCGTTTCTTCTCTCAAAGTTCTTTTCCCTGCTTTACTTATTACAAGGTGAGTTTCGATTTGATCTGATGCCTTTAAAACCTCTAAAAGCCGCCTGGCATAGATGCTTCCTGTCGCCCCGGAAATACCGACAATCAATCGAGCCTTCATGGAGAATAGAAGGATGGGAGCATATAAGGGAGAACCCCGATACTTCTATACTACCACCTTTTATACCTCTTTCCTGGGTATGGCTAAAATGGTCTTGTGTTTTATTAAAGTTACCAATCCGGGAGGAGCCCCTTTCGGCTTTTTAACATATTTTTTCAAGGTATAGTCAACCGGGACTTTTCCTAAGCCACGTCCCTTACTATAATAAGCAGCCAGGGAAGCAGCCTCCTCTAAAGTCCTCTCCGGGATAGATTCTGAGCGGGTTCGGTTTAAAATGAGTACATGGGAACCGGGAACCCCTTGAGCATGAAGCCATACATCATCCGGGATGGCAAATTTAAGGGTCAACAGATCGTTCTCCCGGCTACTCCGTCCTACCCAGATCGGGAACCCATCTGAGGAAATGAAACGACGAAAAGGAGAGGGGGATTGCGTCGTCTCCTGTTTTTCCTTTCCTTTACCCCTCCTTCCTTCTTCTCCCCTTACTTCCCCTTTAAGTTTCTCCAGTTCTTCCAGAGAAGTTGCCTCCTCAACAAAAAACTGAAGTTCCTTTAAATAGGCTATTTCTTGATTAACCGCTGCCAAACGTTCTTGTAAAATAGGAAGGCTTCGTTTCAACTTTGCATATTGATTAAAGTACTTTTGGGCATTCTGGGAAGGGGTCAATCGAGGATCCAACCTAATTTTTACCTTTCTCTGATCCGGATCGTAAAAATCAACGACTTCTACTTCATCAATACTTTTTTTTAAAAGGGATAAGTTGGCGGTAATGAGTTCCCCGAGCTTTTTGAATTCCTGAGCCTTTTCCGCCTGGGCCAGTTCCTCTTCCAGCTGTTTTTGTTTTTTCTCGTTTTTAACCAGCCGCTGATGAAGGGTTTGAAGAAGAGAAGATCGAAGGACCTGTAACCGATATCGGATGAAGGTTTCTGCGTAGTAGACCTCAGCCGCTTGCGACATACTCCCGAAGTTCTGGATTTGGACCCGGTCCTGTTCAAATTGAATCAGGGGAACAGGAGAAAGATAAGAGCGACTTTTCTTTTCCTGGGGATGGGAGTAGGTGATAATGACCGGTTCGTAGGGACCGGATTTTAAAGTCCTGCTTATTCTCTCGAAGGAACTCCAGACTCTCTCCGGATCCGGGTGGTCTTGAACCTCTCTGGCTGTGAGGGGACTAAAACCTTTAAAGGTATCTAAAATATATTGCCAGAGGGGTTTTTCTGGAGGTCTGGCCAGGAGAATTTTCATGAAATCTTCCTTTGTAAGGCTCCAGGGATCCAGCTTTTCCTGCTCGGGAGGTGGAATATAAGGAGCTCCCGGCACAATTCTACGATAGGAAGTCATGGCAGCCGTCACATGCTTGATACTATCCAGAATTTTTCCACTGGTTTTATCGATCAGGATGATATTGCTATGACGCCCCATGATTTCAACAATGAGTTGCAAGGAAGTTTTGGTTCCGTCCAGTTCTTTTTTGAAGACTTCGATATAAACCACCCGCTCTAAAAGGGGTTTGTGAATGTCCTCAACCCATCCCCCCTGTAAATGATATTTAAGGGATTTATTAAAACTTTGAGGTTCCTCCCTTGTTCCCTGTCCGTTGTCCGTTACCTGCTGCTGAAGGTAGATACAGGGATAAGAAGAATCTGCCGAAATAACTAAACGATAGTCCTGTCCTTGTTTTCGTAAAAAAAGGGTTAAAAGTAAATCGGCAGGTTGATAGATCCGGGTAATTCTGGCCGTAATCAGTGTATTCTGAAGTTCCTGGGTTATAGCGTTGAGGACCAAAAGATCCATAACAAAGCAATTAAAAAGTAATTGAAAGTTATAAAATTAAGTTTAGAACAAGGATCAGGATAAAGGCTATGAGGGCTGTGACCACAATTTCAAACCAAGTCATTCCAAAGGAACACGAAGGCGCAAAGAAGCTAAATTTTTTTACTTGCATCTTTGCGCCTTTGTAAGAAACACTCTAATCGATCTTCAATACAGCCATAAAAGCCTCTTGGGGTACTTCAACCCGCCCCACTTGCTTCATCCGTTTCTTACCTTCCTTTTGTTTCTCCAGCAGTTTTCGTTTTCGGGTAATATCTCCGCCATAACATTTAGCCGTAACATTTTTCCGAAGAGGACGAACCGTTTCTCTGGCTATAACACGCCCTCCGATGGCTGCCTGAATCGCTACCTCAAAAAGTTGTCTGGGAATAAGCTCTCGCATTTTTTCAACCAGTTGCTTTCCTCGATAATAAGCTTTTTCCCTATGAACTATAGTCGACAGGGCATCTACGGGTTCGCCGTTCAATAAAATATCCAGTTTGACCAGATCCGATTCTCGATAACCGATGTGTTCATAATCCAGAGAAGCATAACCCTTCGTGGAGGATTTCAATTTATCGTAGAAATCCATAATGATTTCGTTCAAGGGGAATTCGTAGGTGAGCAGGACCTTCGTGCTATCCAGATATTCCATTTTCTTTTGAATCCCTCGTCGTTCTTGGGCCAATTTCAAAACGTTTCCGACAAAGTCGGTAGGAACCAGAATCGTTGCCAGTACATAAGGTTCCTCAATCCTTTGATATTGGGTGGGAGGGGGAAGTTTGGTTGGATTATCCACCTGAATTACACTTCCATCCTTCATAATAACCCGATAAACCACGCTGGGTGCGGTGGTAACCAGAGTCAGATCGAATTCCCGTTCCAGTCTTTCTTGAACGATCTCCATATGAAGTAGTCCTAAAAATCCACAACGGAACCCAAAACCTAAAGCGGCGGAAGTTTCAGGTTCATAGGAAAAAGCCGAATCATTCAACCGAAGCTTTTCAAGGGCATCTCGAAGGGCTTCATAATCCTGGCTATCTACAGGATAAAGTCCACTGAAAACCATGGGTTTGATGTGCTTGAATCCGGGAAGAGGCGTTGGGGTCGGTCGGTCTGCTTCGGTAACGGTATCCCCGACTTTGGTATCACTGACCTGCTTAATTCCCGCTATAAAGTAGCCAACGGTCCCTGCCGTCAATTCGGAGGTGGGAATCATATCCAATCGAAGAATGCCTACTTCACTGACTTCAAAGACTTTTTCGTTGGACATCATTTTAATCCGCATCCCCTTTTTAAGGGTTCCATCGTAAACACGAATATAAACGACCGCCCCTTGATAGGTATCAAACCAGGAGTCAAAAATAAGGGCTTTTAGCGGAGCTGCCGGATCTCCCTTAGGAGGAGGAATTCTTCGAATAATAGCCTCCAGTACGTCTTCAATACCTATACCTTGTTTGGCACTGATCAGAACGGCATCGTTGGCGTCAATACCCAAGATGTCTTCAATTTGAGCTTTCGTCCGTTCTATATCTGCACTGGGCAAATCAATTTTGTTGATAACCGGGATAATCTCCAGGTTATTTTCCATGGCCAGGTAAACATTCGCCAGAGTTTGAGCCTCAACCCCCTGACTCGCATCTACGACCAGCAAGGCCCCCTCACAGGCTGCCAGACTTCGAGACACTTCATAGGAGAAGTCTACATGTCCGGGGGTATCGATAAGGTTGAGAAGATATTCTTTACCATCCTTGGCTTTATACACCAGGCGAACGGCGTGGGCCTTAATGGTAATGCCACGCTCCCGCTCCAGGTCCATATTATCCAGAACCTGCTCCTTCATCTCCCGGTCTGAAAGGGTTCCTGTGATTTCCAATAATCGGTCCGCTAAGGTAGATTTACCATGATCAATGTGAGCGATAATAGAAAAATTACGAATATTTTCAATATTCATGGATATACCTGGAGTTCATTAACCCGTGTTTACCAACCCATTTGTCTTCCGATATATTGATAAACAGGATCCTGCAAGTATTCCTTCTCAAGATTTAGTGCGTTGATACAGTATTCAAAGTTATCCGATAACTTCCTGAATAGAGAAGCCGTAGGTTTATATCGATCAATCTCTGCAACAATCCAGTACGACTCTTTGCCTTGTTCAACATAGTATTCCGGACTTAGGGGGCGTCGAGGACGTCTCAGACTTTCTGGAAAAAGACCTAAAATAAACAGGGAGTAATCTCCAATATGCTTACGTACCTCTCTCTGTTGTTGAAAATCTGCCTCACTGGCTGCCAAGAGCATATCTACAATATAAACCAGGCGTTCTCCGGCTGTATTCCTGAGTTTATAAAGATTATCGATATGGGTAAATCGAACCAGTAAATCGGAGATGTAAAAAACCAGTTCTTCGTCTTTAACTCCTATACCTTCCAGGGTAGCTTCGGTTAATTTATGAAAGAGTTGTCTTAAAGGATGTCCTTGAGGAATCTCTCTCGTTTTGTCTTCGAACATAAAAAACGCCTCCCTTTCAAATTACATCAAATCGGGAACAATTACAAGTCTACTAGAACCTTTGCCTATTCAAATTTCTAGTCAGGTTCCCACTCTAAAGTCAAGGAAAATATCTTACTGTCTGAGGGCCCATGACCTTTAAGATCCTTCCTCTTTATCAAAGAGAACAAATTCTCCCCTTTCTTTACTTAAAGAGAACTCCCTTATGAAAAGTCGGGATCCCGTTGCTCAGCCAGGACCTCGTAAACTTTTTAATTCTCCATTGACTTTTCACCTGCAAATTTAACACCACTACAGGGTGAAAAAGACTAAACTCGATTTATCTTATATTTTCCCTCCTTTTAAGGGTAATGGCAGGATCCGATCAGGTAGCCAGATCTTATAAACTATTTTAAAAGTAAAAAACCTCCGAGGCAATTAAAACCTCGGAGGCTTCAACCTGGAGATATCTCTGTTTTTCTCTTTCTATCCTATCTCCGACTCTTTTCCCTACTTGGTAATAACCCCACACGCGATACGATCCCCGGCATTTCCGGCAGGATCGGTCTTTTCATCGTCGGGGTTAGCGTGGATCACCAGGGCGGTACCCTCAGGCTGTAGGAGAGAATTTTTACCTTCACCTAAAGTTACCTGCTTGGCTACAACCTCTACCTTGGCGGTACCATCTGACCCTACGGTTAAATTGGGTAAATCCCCGGCATGGGGTCCTTCGGGATTTTGTAATCCGTGCTTCTTTCCCGTTGGATTAAAGTGAGCTCCCGCGGATTTGAAGTCGGGTGGCTCACATTTGCCCACGGCATGGATATGAAATCCATGGGAGCCCGGAGGAAGATTGGAGACCTCCAACGTGATCTTAACCCCTTCAGCTTCCTGAGTAAACGTTGCAGTACCTATCTTCTCCCCTTTTGAGTTTTTCAACTCTGCCTTCGCAGTTTGTGCATTTGCCTGGGTATAAAGGGCTGTGCTGAGCAAAAATAATATGCCTAAAAAGAAAATTCCCTGCTTCATTTTTATTCACCTCCTATAAGTTTCACAAAAAGGGTTTAACTGGACTTCTTAGTTTCAAATTTCACTCCTTTAACTCCTCTTTTAAAGTAATTCGCTCTCTAAATCAGGTCAAGAAACAAAAAGAGGTGTGAACTGACTTCGTTCTTGACAGGTCTCTCTCTCCCCTGTTAAAATCAAATATAATCTTGAATTAAAGGGATCTATTCTGAGCTTCTTACGATCTTTTTATGCAACTACCTATAAATATCTTCCCATTCAGGGAACTAAAGGGTTATGGAATCTTATTGGCTTTTCTGATGGAGATTTTAACACCCGCTAAAGCCCAAGATACTGTCATGGGTCTGGGAGATCCCAACTTTAAAGCCCAGATGGACTATGGGCTATTCAATGTCTGGGTCATCTATCCGAAAGAACAGGCTTTGCAGGGAAAAGAGAATACCCCCTTTAATATCCGAATTCAGGCCATGTTGAAACCGGAAGGGGATGTAACCAGGCTAAAAATCCTGGATTTAAGTCCTCTGGACTCAGGAGTCGGAATCCGATTTCGGTTTGTACGGGATCAGCTTTGTGGAGAGGTCTCCGGTTCTATTGTTTGCAAAGAATTTGTTTATTCATTGGCGATAGATCCGAAAGTGATCCCCAGGCGACACCCTATTCAGTTTAAAATTCAATATAAGGATTTTGAAGTGATCCCTATCGAAGAGCTTTTATACGTAGGAACTACCAATCGTGGATTGTTGGAGGTCTCCGGAAGCTGGAATCGTAATCAGAAATGGGATGTGGGGGATCGAAAAATATTGACCATTCCTTTGGAGAATAACTTCCCGGACTATATTCTCTTCCTGGATGAAGTCATCGTAGAACTTAACAGGCAGGACCTTTATGAAGTTACCGAGACACATCCTGAGCAAATCTTTCCGGGAGAGAAAAACGCCGAGATCATTCTCAAGGCCAGAGTACTTACGTTCCCCTGGAATACCCTGTTTTCCAGGAACTTTTCCCCGGATGATACGGCCAGGGTTAAAATCAATTATCGAGACGAATACGGCAGAAGTATTCGAGATTTTAGCTTCACGGTTCCCGTTACGTTTCAAATTCGGGATTTGACCCTTTATCTGTATTTATTGTTCCCTCTTTTGCTAGGTACCTGCATTGGGAGCTACCTCAAACTCACAAAAACTAAAGAGCCCTGGAAACCGTTTCATTTACTAAGCTCTTGCCTGGTTGGACTGGTTGCTTATACCCTGGCTTTTAGTGGAAGATTTGAAATCTCGGCTTTCAACTTTTCCTTTCAAGCTAAAGATGCCTTAGGAACCCTCCTGATCGGGTTTCTGAGTGGCTGGTGGGGGTTAGAGCTGATCGACAAACTTTTCGGAGGAACCGCTGAAACAGATAAGAAAACGTGAAGAAGAAATTCTCACATGGGTAAAATGAAGAATTTAAGAATTAGAATTAAAGATATCCTAGCTATTTTTTTTAGTTTGTATAGCTTATTGTCTTCTCCAGGGATTATGGCAGAGACCCCGGAGAAGGAATATGAAATAGGTCTTTTTTTCTATAATAACGATGATATCTCGGATAAGACCGTGGAGATTTTTCAATCCTTAATCCGTAAATATCCCAACACCCCAACAGCCGAAGAAGCGGCTTACCAGTTGGGACGGTATTATCAGAAGAAATTTTATATTGTCCGGGACCTGCGAGGTATAACGGATCCTTCCAGTTTAGAACAGGCAGCGGGTGCTTATAGAGACTTTATTCAGAATTACGAGGATAAAGCCAGTAAGGAGCTGGCAGATGCTTACTTTTATCTGGCACTAACCTATTTTGAGCTTGGAAATAAAGAAGCCGCCCTGCAGAGCCTCCAACACATGATAAGCTCTGAAACCTTGAAGGATGACCAGGTAAGAGTAGATCGATTAATCTGGTCTCGCCGACCTCAAGATCGGATCGATGGTACCTTTAATACGCAGGAACTGGCTAAAAAAACCCTGGAAATATTCCACTCTTACCCGACAACACCTTTCCAATTAAGAGATTCCAAGGAGCTAGAGACTTTAATCCTGTGGTGTAAAAATATTTATTCCAGAAAACAGGCTCGATAAGAGCCGACACCGAAAAACTAAGTTATACCAACGTAGGAAACACCCGTTAGTAGGCCCAGGCTCCTAAGCAACCAGGCTTTATAAAAAACCGAATTTTAATCCCTTATTCCGGGTAACTCCTGAACGATAAAAACAATGAGGGTCCTGGGGCTCTCGGCAGAATTTTTCATTTCCTGGAAACTCCGGCCTCTTCAAAGGTTGCCATTTCATTATAGATTTTAACCCCCGCTTCCAGAAGGCCCATAGCAAGCGCAGCTCCTGTACCTTCCCCTAAACGTAAACTGAGATCCAATATAGGGGACAATCCCATTTTATCCAGCGTGATACCATGACCAATCTCAACGGATTTGTGGGAGGCAAAAAGATAAGGGCCAACAGCAGGAGCCAGTTGATAGGCAATAAGGGCGGCTGCCGTTGAAATGAGTCCATCCAGAACTACCGGAATTCGACGCGCTCCGGCAGCCAGGACAATTCCTGCAAGACCTCCTATTTCATACCCACCGACCTTTGCCAGGACGTCTATGGGATCTTTGGGGTCGGGATGATTGATTTCCAGAGCTTTTTCAATCACCCGGATCTTGTGGGCTAACTGGGCTTCAGTAATGCCCGTACCCCTCCCCGTAACCGCTTTGACTTCTACCCCTGTTATACAGGCAATGATGGCACTACTGGGGGTAGTATTTCCGATTCCCATATCTCCAATCCCGATAATGTCCCCATTCCCCCATTCTTCCATAAGTTCTATTCCTGTTTCAATAGTCTTGACCGCTTCTTCTCGAGTCATGGCAGGTCCTTCGGCTATATTTCGAGTACCATATCCAATCTTTCGGATGATCAGCCCAGGCTGCGGCTTTAAATCGACGGCAACCCCCATGTCTACCACAATAACCCGGGCTCCCACATGTCGGGCCAGGACATTGATTGCAGCCCCCCCTCGAAGAAAGTTATAAACCATCTGGGAAGTAACCTCTTGGGGATAAGCGCTGACACCCTCCCGGACGACTCCGTGATCTCCGGCCAGGGTAAAGATAATCTTCTTTTCCAGAGAAGGCCGCTCCCGACCGGTAATTCCCACTATTTTTTTAGCAAACTCCTCCAACTTTCCAAGACTCCCCTGGGGTTTGGTCAAACGATCCAGTCGTGCCTGGGCTTTTTTCATAAGCTCAATATGGATGGGTTGGATCTTATTTAAAGTTTCTTGAATTTTTTCCATAAAATTTGCCTCTCTATCCAGCTTCTTCTCCCACAAGCTCCGGGAGGGGCAACCTGTTTATAAAAATCTTTACAGATCACTCCTGTAGAGCCTGAAGGTTTCTCCGGTATGAAGGGCTATAAATAGGCCGTCCCCACAGGACTTTTTTTACTTATTAGCTTCAGACCTGCGGAAATGGGCCTGTAAGGCTGCCCTGTTAAAGGGGTTTCCTGGGATTGCCACAACCTTATTGGACACTAGGTTCGCGGCGGATTAATATTATCTAATATCTAAAAATACTACTTTCTTCAAGGGATAAAGACTAAAACTATCAACTTAAAGTTTAAGATTAAGGGAATATTCAAAAGAAAAGCTCCGATTAAGACCTATCGGGTTTTCGAGAGAATCTACTTGACGGGAATGGCAGTTGGGGTTAGTATGCAGCCTATAAAAGCTGAGTTATACAAATTTCAGAGCTAAGGGTTAATTGAGTCTATTCCGATATTCGAGGTATTTCCGTAGGAAGTTTTCATATGGAAGGGTACCCGATTGGAAAGGAGAGAATCATGGAATCAAAGGAAAGAGAAGCCTTTCAAAAAAAGATGGAAGCCCAACTCAATGAATGGAGTGCTAAAATCGATGAGTTAAAAGCCAGGGCTGAAAAGGCGGTCGCGGAAGCCAAAGTCGAACTTAATAAGCTCATTGAGGAATTGTCTTCCAAGCAACAAATAGCCCGGGAGAAACTAAAGGAATTGAAGAAAGCCGGTGATGAAACCTGGAAGGATCTTAAGGCCAGTGTGGAGAAAGCCTGGGAGGATCTTCGGACAACCCTGGATGCTGCGGTTTCAAAATCAAAGCAACAAAAAGAAGAATACCAGAGAAAAATGGAAGCGAAAATAAAGGAATTCGATACCTGGATAGGCGACTTGAAGGTTAAGGCTGAAAAAACAGGAACAGAATTAAAGGCTGAATTAAGTAAAAAGCTGGACGAGTTATCTAAGAAGAAAGAAGCAATCCAGAAGAAGTTAGAAGGGCTGAAATCTGCCGGTGTAGAAGCCTGGGAAGATATAAAAATGGGGATTGACTCGGCTATGGAGGATTTAGAGAAAGCCTATAAGCAGGTACGATCTCGATTCAAGTAAGATGCGGATAGGCTGAGAAAACCGGTGGAAAGGGCTATTAGGTGGGAAGGTCGGTTCTGTTAATCGGCGGGGGGGGGTTTGGAGTGAATCCCTTCCATGTTAGTCAGATAAACTTTTCTATTAACCGGTACTATCCATGAGGAAAGGAGAAGTTCATGAAAATTACCGCTATTGAAACGATCCGTGTGGAAGAGTTTCCAAACTTATTGTGGGTCCAGATTCATACCGATGAGGGTCTCGTAGGCTTAGGGGAGACTTTTTATGGTCCCCATTCGGCGGAAGCCCACATTCATCATATTATTGCACCTTATTTGCTTGGGCAGGATCCTTTGAAAATCGATCGGCATCAGGCCCATCTCATCGGTTATGTGGGATTTGTAGGAACCAGTGCCGAGATGCGGGGTCGGTCTGCCGTCGATATTGCCTTGTGGGATTTATGGGGGCAGGCAACCCATCAACCTATCCATCAACTTTTAGGCGGATCCATCCGGGATAGTATTCGGGTCTACAATACCTGTGCAGGGTATAGATATGTGCAAAATCGACCCACCCAGGGTACGGCGAACTTCGGTCTTGGGGCTACGGAAGGCCCTTATGAAGATCTGGAGGCTTTTTTGAACCGTGCAGATGAGCTGGCCCACAGCCTGCTGGAGATGGGTATTACCGGAATGAAGATTTGGCCCTTCGATTATGCTGCCGAAGCCTCTAACGGTCAGTATATTTCCGCAGCGGACCTTAAAAAGGCCCTGGAACCCTTCGAGAAGATTCGAAAAGCCGTTGGAGATAAGATGGATGTAATGGCCGAACTCCATTCCCTGTGGAACCGACCCATGGCGGTAAAAATAACCCGCGCCCTGGAGCCGTATGATCCCCTTTGGGTCGAAGATCCGGTCTTTATGGATCATCTGCACAGCCTTGAAGAAGTGGCCCGTTCTACAACAGTCCCCATTGCCGTGGGGGAGACCCGTGGCGGACGTGCCGATTTTCGCTATCTCCTGGAAATGGATGCCTTGAGTCTGATTATTCTGGACCTCTCCTGGTGTGGAGGCCTGTCAGAGGCACGTAAAATCGCGGCTATGGCCGAAGCCTGGCATGTACCTGTGGCCTTCCATGATTGTACCGGTCCTGTGGTACTTACGGCTTCAACTCATCTGGCCCTGAATACCCGTAACTGCTTTATCCAGGAGATCGTTCGAGCCTTCTACTACGGCTGGTATGGACAATTGGTTACCGACCTTCCTCCCATCGAGAAGGGAATGATCCGCCCTCCTCAGGCCCCAGGACTCGGACTCAAGCTCCTGCCGGAGGTATTGAAACGTAAAGATTGCCATATTCGTCGAAGTGAATAAAGACTACTTCATGCCAGCTTCCGTTGAGCTTGCATGGTTTTGAATATTTCGATAAATTGATAAAATCTTAAAAAAAGGACAAAGGCCGATCCAACCTTTAAGGGATCCCGGCTTGCCCTTTAAATCTCTATGAGAGGATTCTTAATTCGCTGGTTCATCAATGCCATCGCCTTAGGCCTGACCAGTTGGCTGGTTAAGGGAATCGATATCCAGGGTCTGGGAACTCTTTTGATAGCTTCTTTGGTTCTGGGAATCCTGAATGCCCTTCTGAGACCTATCATTCTCCTTTTAACCCTTCCCCTTAATATACTTACCCTCGGATTGTTTACCTTTGTCGTTAATGCCTTTATGCTCATGATGGCTTCTAAGCTCGTAGAAGGTTTTGTGATTACAGACTTCTGGTCTGCCCTGGTGGGGGCTATTATTTTGAGTATCATCAGTTTCTTTATCAGTGTTTTTATAGGAAATCGTGGGGTTGAGTATATCTTTATCAAACAAGGATGATTTCTCTGATCCCTTGGATCCCCTTGCAGCAGGTCTCTCAGGTCGAAGATTTTTAGATTCCATCATTGCTACCCAAAGGAAGCCTCGCCGGAACGTTTAAACCTTAAGTCAAAGGCATGGGGCTGAAGCCCGGGAACGAAGATTCAATTCTATAAAATTGAATATAAAATACCGGAAAGGGCCGAAAACCTTCCCTTGACAATTTATTTGGGTTAACAGATAGTGATAACTATGAACCCCGGCAGAAGAAAACCTTTAAATTCTATTAAAACTGGAGGATAGCATGAAAAAGCTTCTTGTACTGGCTATGGGATTTTTACTTATCACGGTGCTTATCCTGTTGGGTTTGGATTTCATTGCCAGCCGTAAGAAACCTCCCTTGGTTACTGAGAACAAAGGGGCTATCCAACCACCTCCAGAAAAAAAAGTGATTCCATCTCCTGTTCCTAAGGGAAAAACTCAAGAACCTACCGGTCGCTCACCTGCTTCCGATCAAACTGTAGCCCCTTCTGCAACTCCAACCGTTCCTCCCCCAACGACTAATTTGAATCCAGAAATATCCCAG
The DNA here is from genome assembly GCA_035559535.1 of Candidatus Limnocylindrales bacterium. NCBI lineage: Bacteria > Bacillati > Chloroflexota > Candidatus Limnocylindria > Candidatus Limnocylindrales > Candidatus Limnocylindrales bacterium. The sequence continues at coordinate 4,230 of DATMBG010000048.1, read as the reverse complement.
GAACCTAGCATTCGTTCTGCTCAAATCCAACTTCGGGATGGCACTTCCATTAAAGGAGATATTTTCCTCGACAGGTTAAAAATTCGATCCCCTTATGGAGATCTGGCCTTAGATATGAGAAATGTTGTAACCGTACAGAATAATAAAGTGAAAATGAACGATGGCAATGTTTTCACAGGGGAATTTTTAACGAAAACGATGAAGGTTAAAACCAGGCATGGAGACCTGGATATCGACCTGGAAAAAGTTGCAGAGTTGGATGCCCGACCCCTGGATACCTCTCCGCCCAAAACCGAAGAGCCTAATACAGGCCGGGAGAAACCCCCTTCTGGGGTCGGTATGAAGGAGAAAAAACCCTCTGAAGTTCCCAGTCCATCAGAAGAAAAAACCACGGCAGAGATAGAGGAGAAAAAACCCTCTCCGGTTACTTCCGAGGTTTCCGATCAATCAAAGGAAAACACTCTCCCAAACTCTTCAGAGAAAACTGCCCCACCACCGCCCAGAAAAGAGAAAAAACCCGTTAAAGGAATTACCAATATTAAAACCGGAACTCTGAATGTGCGAGAAGGGGAGGGGGAAACCTTTAAGGTCCTTACCAGGCTTAAGAAAGGAGAAGAAGTTGAAATTCTCCAGTCTTCCGGCGAGTGGTATAAGGTTAAGTTACCCGATGGACGTGTGGGATATGTTTCGGCCCGTTATATTAAAAAAGTCGAGGAATAGCCGATACATCCTGACCCTTAACGGGAAAATCCTCCCTGATCTTGTGAAAGGAGGGAAGAAGGTTGAATTCCCTCCTTTTAATTTTTTTCTTGACATTTCTATCTATCCAGGTTTTATTGAAGGTCTATCTTAGCATGCAAGATAAGTCGATGGATAAATTTTGTATACCGACCGACCGTTTACCCATGGGAGGGTTTGTATGATGGATCTTATCCTCATAATTGTTGCATTGTCCCTGGGATTTTGTATCGGTTTTACCTTTTTTGCTTTTTTTAATCTTTCAAGGAAAAAATGATAAATAATTTGACGTATTTATCTTGTAGGTTATAATCTTAACAACCTGTTGGAGAAATTGCCGAACCGTTAATTGATCCTTTTATTCTGAAGCAAAGCTATAAGGAGGAATTTCTTTGCGAGAACACGATTTTATAAAAATTTTAGACCCTCAGGGGGGTTTCCTTCTTATTTATAAAGGAGATTTGGATAAATTCATTCTAGAGGAACATGTTGGGTTTAAGCGCATCGTTGGGCGGAAACCTGTGGTTACTATCGATTTGGAAGCTTCTGAGGAAGAATTTCAAAAACAACTTAACTTCCTGGCGGAAAAAATCCGGGAGATGGAAGGAATCTGATCTTCTCCTGGCTTGACGATCGAAAACTTTCCTTTTTGTGGTTTAAATTCCTCACGATCTGCCTTCCTGTGGACCCTCTCCCCCTTCATTAAGCCCAAGATTTCGTCTACAAACGGCCAACCCTTGCTTGATTGTCGGGATCTGACTTCTAAACCCCCTGTTTTTAAAATTCTAAATTTTTCCCTTGACAAGTTTCGTCTTTTATTTCCATTATTAAATAAGCGAATAAAAGACGAACAAGGGAGGAGGCCGTACCTGATTTTGATTACCCTGCCTCATCCCTTTGGGAGGTTAAGAGCATGCCACAAGTTCAGTCACGAGAGATACCTGTCAATCCCCTGGGAGTTTCAGAAACTTTTTATCCATCCCGTTCTACCTCTTCCTATCCGCGAACATCTGCACGTCTGATTCGGATGCTGGTAAGGGGATTAAAAATTCTCTCTGTTTTACTTTTCATAGGCTCACTGGGTTTTTACAACTGGTATGGGGGAGGGCTTTGGCTTCCGATCTTATCCGGGGCTTTAGCTATAACCCTGAATAAATGGTGGCTTTACCTGCTGATGTTGTTTTTAACGGTGACCTATCTTATTTTGATAGGATTTTACCTGAAGGTCGTCTACGATCACTTTTTAGATAATCCCGTGTACTGGGTCTCTCTTCTCCTTCTGGCCCTCATTTTGGTTATTGGTTATGTGGGATATCATACCATTCGAGAATGGAGGGCTTTTTTAGGAAGGTGGTAGAACTCCAAAAACCCTAGCAAACCCAGGGAGTTGGAAATCAGAGGCCAGGAGCCGGGGAGCTTCTGACCCCTGATTTCTGACTTCTGGTCCTTGAGTTGATATGCCGACCCTTTACGATGTGCAAGGACATCCTGTGCAAGTTCCGGCTAAAGTAACCGGAGCTGAGTTAAGGAAAACCCTTCAAATACCCCCTACCAAAGATATTTATCTGATTAAAGACGAATCCGATTCCTATACCCGAGTTCCCGAATATCATCCGATTCCGGTTAAAGATCAGGCCCGGATCGAGGTCCTCAGTTCTTTTGCCTCTGGTTAGGTTCTATGCGCAACCTCAAACGGTTGAAAACAGAGATTGAACTGTGTGAGAAAATCTACGGTAAAGATCACGTACTCTGGAGTTACGACTATAGCTGGGTTCAGATCAATCGGGTGAAACTTCCGCCCGGGTTTAATCAAAAATGGACCAATCTATTGATTATCATCCCGGATTTTTACCAATATGGAGTTGGTTTAGAGGAAGCTTATATCAGTCCCGGATTAAAAATGAATCGGGAGGGGAAATGGGTGGATATCCCTCACTATTTCGATAGTCAGTATTCACACTTTAACCGGTATGTAGACAAAGGCTGGTGTTGGATATGCGTCCATCCCGTCTGGCATTCAGATGATAACATCTTAACTTTTATCGAAATGCTGCTCATTCAGTTAGCAGAACTCCAACAGGGAAAGCGGCAGTAGGGGAAGAGGAAGGTTAAATCCTACGAGAAGATTTAGCCTTCTTTCTTCTTTCTTTATAATTTGTTGAGTTTAGAACGGTGGGACCGAAATATTCGTTGGTTGGGAGAAGCGGCCCAACAAAAAATCTTTGATACCATCCTGGCCGTTTTCGGATGTGGCGGCCTTGGAGCCATCTTTGTTCAAAGTGCCATGCATGTGGGTTTTAGCAAATTTCTTCTCATAGATCCTGACCGTGTGGAACTGTCCAATTTTAACAGGCTCCCAGGAGTTCAAGAATCCGATGTGGGCAAATACAAAGTTGAGTTTTTAAAACAAACCGTCCTTTCTTTTAATCCCCAGGCCTTTGTTAAAACCTTTCCCACCGACCTCCAAAACCTGTTGGATACTGAAGATCTTCTTCCTGCTCCAGAGGTTTGGATTGGCGGTCTAGATAATAATCTTTCCCGACTGGCTTTGCAACTCTTTGCCTCACAGCAAGGAAAACCTTTATTAGATCTGGGGTCTGGGATTATTCTTTCCCCCGAAGGGACTCTTCAGGAAAAAGGGGCCCAGGTTCGATTTTATAGACCCGGAGGGCCCTGTTTACTCTGCCAGGGTCTAAAAGTTCAAGGATACTCAGAAACCCTGGAACAGGCTCGTCGGGCCACCGGTTATATTCAGAATACCCATTTATCCTCTCCCAGTGTTATTACCCTGAATGCTGTCATAGCAAATATAGGACTCAATTTACTGGTAAACTATTTGATAAACCCCGGGGATCAGCACCCCTATTACCTTTATTACGATGAGCTAAATTACCGGCTCCTTTCCATCGAGATCTATTCAGATCCCCGGTGCCCAATTTGTGGGCAAGATGGGATTGAAAAAACGGTTCTGCCTAAAAAATAGTCTTTTTGGCCTGACAGGTTTTTTCCATACCTTCCAGCCGGATAAATTCCCGTCTAGAAACATCCCGGTTCTAAGGACCTTTACAGGAATTGCCTAAAAATTAGGCTAAACCTCTCCTGATTGCACAAAGTTTAATCAAGTTTTCTTTCTAAATGGGAGTTGATCCGGTAATCCAGAGCCCATAGTTTCCGGTGGAATTTCAAGATTTCCCGTACTCTAAACGATATGGTATACTCATTGCTCATAAAATCAGCAGTTAGGGATAAAAAATATTTATCCATTATTTAAGGAGGTTTTACCCATGACAGGAAAATTATCTGTAAGATTAATGAGCCTTCTCCTAGGAAGTCTCATCTTTATAGGGGGGGTTGGAAATTTGAACTTTGCATGGAGTGCCGAGGAGACCCCTCCCCCTCAAATTAGTGCCGGAGATACGGCCTGGATGCTGACCTCAGCGGCCCTGGTTTTGATGATGACCGCCCCTGGGCTTGCTCTGTTTTATGGCGGCA
>DATMBG010000047.1 GCA_035559535.1 Candidatus Limnocylindrales bacterium | reverse complement strand
CGTGGGATATGCCTTTGGTGTTCAGGAAGAGCAGGATCAGGGTTAGGAGGGTGAGGGAGATAAGGGGTTGGGAGAGATGGAGGTAGAGGAGTCGTTTAAGTTTTGCTGGGGTTTGAACTTGAATTTTCATAATTTGAATTCTTCTGAATATTAAATGGATTAGGATGTTAATTTATCCTTTATTTCCGTGACGGTGATAGATAGCCGATGAATTCTCCTGTGGACCAGCTTAGAAGAAACAAAATTAGAAGGGGTAAGGAGAAGAGAAATTTCCTCCCATGCTTTTTTTTAATCAGCACCTGTTGTGTGATCCGAGATAGAAATACGAGGGGAATCAAAGGAGATAGCAAAATATAGATAATCCGCTTTATACCGGAAAGACTCGCTGTACGGGCCTTACCAAATTGTTTTCCATGCCAGAATCGTTGCTTTATAAAACCCGGTAAACTGAAGGATTTCTTATGATATACCACAATAGTCGGTTTCATCAAAAGCTGAAGGCCGTCCTTCCTGAGTTCTGCATGAACGGTAGGTTCCCAAAACCCCTGACGTCTGGCCTGTTTGTAACGATCTAAGACCCATCTCTTATAGGAGGCATTATCTCCGGCAATTTCGCTGACAGTTCTTTCTGGAAAAGGAAGCATATAACGACTGTAGCGGCAGAAAAAAATAGCCCACTCCACAAGTCCTGCAGATTTATCGTTCTCTATAGCTCCCCCTATACCTGGGTAAGGAGTGCTATCATGGGCTTTCAGGATCTCTTCTATCCAGTTTTTCTCTGGAACACAATGGGCTGTTGTAATAGCAACGATATCACCGGTACTTTGATTGATCCCGATTTCCCACAATTGTGGAATGAGGTCAGCTTCTGAAGTCCTTAAAAGGTTTATGTTGGGAAATTGTTGGCTGATAATCTCGGTAGTACCATCGGTAGAATTATCTACAACAATAATTTCAACGTTATGGTCTTTTTGTTGGTTTTCCAATGAAGCCAGACAGTCACGGATACTGGTTCGGGCGTTATTTGCCCCAATTACGATAGATAACTTCGATTTCATGAAAAGTTAGACTGTACCTGTTTAAGGGTCTTTGGGACCCACCGAACTAACAAGCCCGGCGCCCTGGATCAACCGATCCCGTATTCGGGCTACTGCAAGGGTTTCTTCTTGGGAGATAGGCGACTCAGATCTTGTCTGTACTGCTTTATAGAAATCGGCAACCAACCGTCGGAGACCTGGATAGGCCGGTTCGCGTTGGAAGATCCTTCGTCCAAGATTTAGGGTAGCAGACGATAGTCTTCTAAACGCCAGATCAAAGGGGTGAAGTATCTTTCTTGTCCTGGCTACCTTACCTGGTTCCATGAATGCAAAGCCATGGAACAGATCCAGGTGGATCGTTCCGGTTGTTCCTATTATTTGAAAGGAACATACTGTTGGCCGGGCATTCATACTGATGAAAATAACCAAAGTAACACCTGAACTCTCCCCAAGGGCACGGAGTTCTCCATAGCCGGGCCGCATGACCAACCAATCCTTCTCAGGGAGGGTTGTCGGTAGGAATAGGTACATGAGGGAGAGAGGATGGGGTAAGATATCTGCCACGATAAAATCAAGCTGCTCGCGGGTTAGACCAGTTCCACCTGCCGAATAAAAAACTCCTTCCATATGGACCAACCGTCCAATTCGAGGCAGTAATTTCCTGGCCTTTAGAACCCCATCTTGAAACAGGAATTGATGGACAGGACATAGGAGTACGCCTCGGCTCTCCGCTTGATCAAAAAGATGTTCCGCTTCACGAGCTTGAAGAGTCATGGGTTTCTCTATCATGAGATTGAGGCCGGCTTCTATAGCCAGCTCGGCAATCTTATAATGGGTAGCCGCAGGGGTGCAGATATGGAGCACATCCAGAGGAATCCGATCCAGCATCTGCTCAACATTCGAAAAGCTTACAGTACCCCGATACTTGCGTGTAAGATGCCGGGCTGCATTCTGATCAATATCTGCAACGGCCGAAAGATACCCCCCGACCCTTTTTATGGCCCAGGCATGCCAACGACCCATCAATCCCGCTCCAACGATTCCAGCTCGAATCAACGTAAGATGTAAAAGACGTAAAATGTAAAGAAGTATTTACAAGCAGATTTTACATTTTACGCTTTACCCGTTACTATTTTTAAATTTTAAAATAGCGGGCCATTTCTATGGCCCTGTTAGCTTGCGCGGCATCATAGGCAGCGAGAGCCAGCGCCAGAGTGTTTCGATTATCCCTTGCATGACCCCTGGGTTCCTTTCCATTCTCAATTGCCTCAATAAAGTTTTTAAAATGAGCGGCTGTTGCTGAGGCAAAAGGATTGATTCCATCCTTGGCAATAATTTTCGATCGGTTTCCATTTTGCAGAACGGCCTTTCCCCCCTTAACAAAGTTAAAACCAAGAAAAGGGCGTTTCTCCCGGGTATGTAACCCCATTTCAAGTCGGATTTCTCCTCCAATAGAAGTATAAATAGATGCAAATTCGCCATCTAACCTCATGTCCAGGTAATGCTCTGGCCCCTTGCTCAATCTATCCAGAACGATGGATGCCGCCCGTCCATCTGAAAACTCTACAGAGATTATATTGACAACCTCAGAGGTCATATCTGACATTGGATTCGGCATATGAGCAAAGATCTTGACAGGATTATCTTCGAAAAAGAATCTAATAAGTTCAAAAACATGGATCCCGAATTCAAAACACAATCTCCTCTGTAATTTACCCCTCCAGCTGGCTTCAGTTTGCTCGGTAGGATGGAAGGTCTGCCAGGCATGGAGAAATAGTAACCGGCCAAATTCGGGTGATCCGATAAGTGCCTTTGAGGATCTATAAATATTCATATAAGGAAACTGGTTATTGACTACTACCAGACGTCTGGCTCTTTCAGAGGCCCTTATGATTTCATCGGCCTGGTATAAACTTTCTGCCAGGGGTTTTTCACAGAAGACGTGGCAACCATAGTCCAGGGCCATTAAAGATTGTTCCTGATGGAGGGAAGGAGGGGTACATATAGAGACAATATCCGGCTTTGTCTTTTCTATCAGTTCTTGAGGATTATCATACACCTCTGGCAGATGCCATTTTCTCTTCATAAAAGTTCGGGCAGTACGGTCAACATCACATCCCGCAACTACACTCACTTTATCTCTAAGCTGAGAATATGCCGGCAAGTGAATATTTCGGGTTACGGCTCCCAAACCCATAATTGCAACACGAAACATGCCTTTACCCTCTTTCACTGATCGATTACCTTTTGCTTTCTTATTTTAAGGATAAATCAATGAGTTCAAGCTACACAACCATTGTTTAAACTGACGGTATCCTTCTTAACAGAGTGTTCTTCTACTTATGGCTGAATGCCTGCCACAAGCTTTGAAGGAGAGGACCCTTCTTACCTCCTATAAACTTAAACAAAGAGAGGATGAAGAGGGTCCAAAGACAAATCTTTAATATAAGAAATCCAGGCGTATTTACTTCAGACCAGCTCGAAACCGCCCCTCCAACTCCAATAATGGCCAGTATATAAAGTGGAAGCCAACCTATGGACTTATGGATGACTATTCTATGATTTGACCACAGATACCAGCTTGTAAGGGTAAATATCAAAAGGCCGTTAAAGAGGAAAGCCATTGCAACCCCTCCAATCCCATAGTATGGAACCAGCCACCATGAAAAGGCCATAATTCCTAGATCCCCAAGGAGGCAGACTTTCACATGTATTGCTATATGATCTAATCCAATTACGAGGGCCTGATTTACTCCGGCTAATAATTGAATGGCTTCTGATAGAACGAATAGATAAACATAGGGTGCGGCAGCCGCAAACTTGGAGGAATAGAGGAGAAATAACCACCAATTTGGGAACAGCACCATTGGCAGGGCGATAATCCCGATAACGACCGAGAGGGCGCGCAGAAACTCGACGGCTCTTTGAAATTTCTCCCTGTTTTCTCCTTTCCTGTTCATTGTTGGAGTCAGGAACAGAGCGTTGGAGGATCGCATAACCGTTTTCAGGGCCAGTCCAAGACCCATGGCCGCCTGAAGAAGCCCCGATTCTATGAAGCCGCCTGCACGAAGAACGGCATACCTGGCTACAAGGTATGCCAGCGGTGTGGTAAAGGAAATTATGTACAAAGCTCCGGCAAAACTCAAAGCCTGAGGGTAACGTCGGACCTCCTGGAAGAGTTTAACCTGCTTGTCGTGAATTCGAAGCCCCTCTCTTCGAAAAAGATACCACATACCTCCGGCGACTAAGGCAAAAGTTACAGCCAAATTTCCCGTATAATATCCGTGCAGACCGGCAATAAGAATCCCTCCACCCGATACTATCGCTAAGAGAATGGCAGTTAGGAGTCCTAAAAGCGCAGAAGCACGCACCCGCTGAGCCGCTGCCATAACGTTCATCAACAGCCCTATCAGATTGGTCGCCGGAATTGCTAACAATGCAAGGGTAACAACTTCTTTATACTCAGCCAGTTCTTTTCCCAAAATAGCTGGCCATCCCCATATCAAGGCAATCCCAACCCCTGTTCCGAGGAGTGAAATCAGAAATAAGGCTCGCAGAAACGTTATATAGCCTTTGGTAAAGGCTTCCCGGCTTTCACTGTGTGCCGCTGAGAGAAACTTCACTGAAGCAAAGGGCAGGCTGAAAGTACTTATCAGAGCTATTAAACCGACGGCCTGATCAATCACACTGATAACACCCACACTCTCTGGACCAGCGGTTACTGCAACAATCTTCGATCGGAGCAGATTGAAGGCCATGGTAGCAACCTGGATGGCGCCAATTGTCAGGATGATTTGGAGTATCGAAAACGTGTTAATACCTGACTCCTGCCTGGTTTTCCCTTCAGTTACAAAAGCACTCTGCGATTCAGAGGAGAATTCGGATCTACCAGGAGGCATCATACCCATACCCTTTATTTTTTATCAAGATATATTTTCTAATCCACTACAACAGAAACGGTTCAAGGATTTCTTGACCTTCTCCTTATCCCTGGATATTTTTTCGCTCGATGATCTATCGGTAATGGTGAATAAGCTGAGTCAAACCACTTCCTCAGGCCCAGACTTTCCAGAAGGCTCGGTTAGTGAACCATAGGTGGTTGAGATGCTCGAGATCTCGGTAGGTATCCACACAGGCCCATTCACCCCGATGTTCATAGACCATGAGTTGACCATCTTGAGCTAACTTTTCCAGAGGCCCGGGTTCAAAATCACAGTCATCAGCTGAAGAGAGATAATCGAATATCTTCCGAGAGAAGGCAAAGAAGCCTCCGCTAATGAGCCCACTGGATGTCTGAGGTTTTTCCGTAAACAGTTCAACCTGGTCTCCACGAACCTGAAGTTCACCAAATAAAGAAGGAGGTCTCACTCCGGTCACAGTTCCAATTCGGCCGTGGCGTAAGTGAAACTCAACCAACTGCTTAATATTTAAGTTGGCAACCCCATCTCCATAGGTCAGTAAGAAATGCTCATCTTCTATTAAGTGCTCAATCCTTTTGATTCGGGCTCCCTTAAGGGCTTTTTCTCCCGTATCGATGAGTGCCACATGCCAGTCTAACTCATTATGGGAATTGTGTACTTCTATAGATTTCTGTTTCCCTAAATAGACAGAAAAATCGCTATTGTACATCTCATAGTGATAAAAATACTCCTTAATAATCTCTCCCTTGTATCCCAAACAGAGCACAAAGTCCTTGAAGCCGTAATGCGCGTATAACTTCATAATGTGCCACAGGATCGGCTTTGTGCCAATTTTTACCATAGGTTTCGGTCTAAATTCGGTTTCTTCTCGGAGTCGTGTTCCCAGACCCCCACATAAGATAACGACTTTCATCTTTACACCTCCTGGCATTCTTCGAAGAATTGCTTAACACAACGGATTACCTCCTGAACCTCATCATCTGAGAGTCCACAATGGAGAGGAAGCGTTAGAATCTCTTCATAAGCCTTTTCTGCCACAGGTAGCGTCAAGCCATCCACTCGAAAATACGGATGCAGATGATTTGGAATGTAATTAATCCCTGTTTCGATGTGACGGTCTTTCAAAAATTGCATCAGGGCATTACGTCGCCCGTCTTTTACCCGGATCACATAAATATGAGGCGCACATTCATGATAATTTATCCGAAGTCGCTGCAAACCGGAAATATTCTTAAAAGCTTCTTCGTATTTCTGGCAAATTTCTCTACGCCGGGCAATAAAGCCGTCTAACTTTTTTAGCTGTTCGATACCGATAGCCGCATTGATATTGCTCATATGGTAACGGAAGCCCTGGGTTGTGACTTCGAACTGCCAGCTTCGCTCCCTCCAGGGAGCTGTTGAATTAGATTTACGATTTATTCCCAGGAGCCGCTTTTGCCGTATGAGCTCAGCCAGTGCTTCCTCTTGACAAACCACTGCTCCTCCCTCCCCACAGGTGATATTTTTGATGGAATCAAAGCTAAAACAAGTTATATCGCCAAAGCTTCCAATCTTTTGTCCTTTGCTGGTTATTGAGCCAAAGGCATGGGCAGCATCTTCCACAACTCGAAGTTTGTATCGTTCCTTTATTTCAAGTAGTGCTTCCATGTTACAGGGATTTCCTGCATAATGTACCGGCATAAGGACCTTAGTCTTTGGCGTGATCCTCCGTTCCATATCGTTAAGATCCATGAGGAGTGTATCGTATTCAACATCACAAGGCACAGGGGTAGCCCCTGTAGCTTTGATTGCTTGAAAGGAGGCTACAAATGTCAGTGAGGGAACGATCACCTCATCCCCCTCTCCGACCCCTAAGGCATCGAGGGCAAGATGAAGTGCAGCGGTACCCGTGTTAGTCGCAATAACATGTTTGGCTCCAAGGTAGTTCTTCAAAGCTTCCTCAAACTCGATGACCTTGGAGGCCAACCCAAAGTATCCATATTCGAAGGCTTCTCGGACTGCAGCCAGTTCTTCTTCTCCTAAACATCCTTTCGAAACTTTAATCATTAAAACCCACCCATTTTCAATTGACTTGGCCAATACCCATATACCTAACCTTTTTGGGCCATGAAACCTTACGCAGGATATTGCGACCGTCTATAATGATCTGACGTCGCATCGAATTACACAAGGTAGTCCAATCCCATTCTGCAAACTCAGGATAAGCTGTCACAACTATGGCCGTATCGGAATCTCTTAAGACCTCTTCCGGAGTATTGCAGAGAGTTGCCAAGTTATCAAATCCTAATTCCGGGGGTATTGAAGCGACGAAGGGATCATAAGCCTTTACGATAGCCCCTTTGTCTAGCAAGAGTTTAATAACTGTTAGAGCAGGAGATTCACGTAGATCATCGGTACCGGGTTTGAAGGCCAGACCTAACACAGCTATGACAGCCCCTCTTAAAGATCCCAAAGCTTCTTCAGCTAGCTTTTCCAGGATTGCGGGCCGCTTGCTATTAATAGTCATCACGGCATCAAGTAAGTAAGGGGTTATAGCGCGCTCACGTGCATAGGCTCGCAGGGCATTTACATCTTTTGGTAAACAGCTTCCACCAAAACCACAACCAGCCCACAGGAAATTGAGGATACCCGGTTTTATTTGCTCCCCGTTAATCACGGGCGATAGTCGGCGATCCAGATGCACACCCTGCATAACCACATTAATATCTGTATCAGGGGTAACTTCGCAAAGTGCCGCTATTTCATTACTAAAGGAAACCAAAGTCGCCAGCAAAGCGTTGGCGGCATACTTTATCATCTCTGCGTTACGGAGTGTGGTAAAAATTCTGGGACAGTCAAACGGTTTATAGACTTCCCCCAGTGTCTGCCCGGACCTTTCATCCCATTGACCAATCACAATGCGATCCGGATTCATGAAGTCATGGATAGCCGAGCCTTCCCGCAGGAATTCTGGATTCATACACAAACCAAATTCTCCTGCTTGTAAACCAGAACCTTCTTCAAGGAGGTTACGTACCAGCGTATCTGTCGTACCGGGCACCACGGTGCTCTTTAGAACGACAAGGTGATAATCAGAGACATGACGTAAAGCATATCCAATTTGCCGGGCCGCCGTTGCGATATAGGATAAATCAATGCCCTGGTCACTTTGAGGTGTGCCGACGGTGATGAACGTTACTTCGCTTCTGGTAATAGCTTCTACCAGATCGGTAGTCGCATAGAGTCGCCGGCTGGCCACCACCTTAGAAAGCATTTCTGCCAGTCCAGGTTCGTAAAAAGGCACTTTCCTATTATTGATGGCAGTTACGCGCTCAGGTACGATATCCACACAACTCATCTCATGACCCATAGAGGCCAGACAGACCCCGGTCGTTAATCCTACATAACCTGTTCCGACAATGGCTATACGCATTTAAATTCCTCAGCAGACTTTAAGTCGCAGTTCATTTATTTTACCATCCAGGGTTTAATGTTTAGATATCTTTTATTGCAGACCCTTCCAGGTAGGAGCACAAAGTTCGCTTCAATCCCTCAACCAGGGAGACTTTGGGTTGCCAGGGAAACCGCCTTCGTAGTTTAGTCAAATCAGGACAGCGACGCTGAGGGTTATCTTTCAGATAATCCACATCCTCGCTGACTCGATATTCAATCTCTAACCACGGGGGACCTGCAATTTGACGGACTAATTCTGCAAGTTCTCGAATACTGATCTCCTTTTCATCATTCCCAACGTTGAACACTTCGCCGTTTGTATCGGACAATAACACATACCACATGGCGCGAACCGCATCTGTAATATAACAAAAGGCCCGGGTTGCACGACCGTTACTATATAACACTAGGGGTTGACGATGAAGAACGGATCTCATCAAATCGGGGATGATGCGTCCATCCTCCAATCGTAGACCGGGTCCATACACATTGAAAGGTCGCACAATCTTCACCGGGATCTTAAAAAGTCGATAGTAGGTCATACAAAGCGTCTCTGCTAAACGCTTGGATTCATCATAGCAGGCCCGAGGTCCGGTACAGGATACATTTCCCCGATATTCTTCTGGAGTTGGGATGAAGGCCGGATCCGGATCCCCATAAATTTCACTGGTACTCAAGTAAAGCATACTCCATACCCGGTTTTGACGGGCCAGCTCCAGCATTTGTCGGGTGCCTATTACATTGACATCAATCGTTTGAAGCGGATATTGCCTATAAAGGGTAGGAGAGGCAATACTTGCACCGTGGATGATCCAATCCACCCTTTGATCCAGGTTTACAGGAAACGTTACATCTTGTTGGATAAAACAAATTTCTTTTCGACTTTCCAGATGCTTGAACCGCTCGGAAAAACCTGTTTGCAGGTTATCTACGACTATTACCTGACAAGGCGGATTCAGTCCTTTTTCATTCAAAACAGCTACCGTCTCGACAAAGTAACTACATAAGAAGCCATTTGCACCTGTAACCAGAAGAGTCGTACCCCTTAAGGCCTGAAAATGATCCCTGAGGTCTTGAATAATATGCTCGATATCTTGAGAGATGATTGTAGAGGTCCTTCTTGCCATGATTATATTTCCATTCTTTATCTGCTCTTTTGTCTGGATCTTGAGTTCAATAAGTTTTTCACCAGGTTGTTTCTCCCCTGTAAGAGGGAGCGGGTCAGAAGGACAGTTTTTGAATATTTTCGCCCGATTTCCTCTAATAAATTCTGTATGCGCCGCCTTATGCCTGATGGATGTCTTTCAAGTGGCTTCTGCTTCTCAGGAGGAATAACAAATTGCTTGAGGGAGGGAATATCAAAGTTGCCGCCGATACAATTCCTTATCCGTTCAAAGGTTACTTCAAAATCATGGGTTAACGCCCAATAATCAATAGATATATCGGCGTAACGTTGATTCTCAGCATAGCTTAATTCCCATAACTTGCAGAATCGTTCGTATCCTGTTTTAAAGTGTTTCGCATCGAGTTGCGGAAATATGCTTTTAAGGTCTTCACACCAGGAGGCCATTCTGAATCCCTCAAATGTTACCTCTCCCTGTCCCACATCCTCTCTACCGAGATGCGCCTGTACTCTTCGGACAACGCTATTCCATTGAGCTTGTTTATCTCGATAAATATGGATGATCTTGGCATAGGGGAAATTAGCACGGATCCAACCCAATCGAAAAGTTATCCGGTTCTCCTTTAACAAAACCTTGGATGATCGGCCAAAAGCCGTTCCAATTAAATAACTGAGATAGCGATATAACTCGTCTTCCCTGGCTGTAGGAGGTAAGTATAAATTTTGAGTACCCCATTCCGGATTGAATAATTCCGGGATTTTACGAAATCCCTTGAACTCTGTGAAGTAGTTTTCAACGAAGAAGTGATGCTCATCTACTTGAAGGGGCCATATGAGATATTCCAGTAGTTTCTCATGTAATGGTTCGTAAAGGCAATAATATTCTCCTGTTTTTCGAAAGAGTGTAAAGAGCAGGGTACTCCCAGAGGAGAAATCACCGCTTATAAAAATAAGATTGCTCATTTAAACCTCAATGCTTGGGGATTTAAGAGATCTTGTTAAGTAGAGTTTTCAATGGTTCTCAAGCTACTTTTGACCAAACCGACTATCACAAGTTTCGAAACAATCCTCTCAAGCTACTTTTGACTCATTTCGGCAACTTTTACCTCATGCTCTCGGAGGTTTTTTGCTTATATATCCACCGTCCTGCGACGGATCGAAAAATACGGCAGACAACTCTGCTCGTCCGAGGAGATGCCCGAAGAAGTCTCTGCTCCTTTCCTTTAAAACGCTGATGTGCCCTTGAAGTCTGGAATTTTGAAAGGTTTCTTGAACCCTGGATTGAAATAAAGCTTTTCTCTCTATGAAATGTTGTGAAATGCGTTTGGCAGCAACCGCAAAGATGAAGGCTGGTTTCACTTTGGGACCCAGAGCAAAGATAACTTTGTCCGGGAAGTCGGCCAGTAATGTGTAAACCCCACTGGAGGTAAATCGCCAATAGTCCGTCGGAAATCCGTGCAAACGGTAGTTAAATGGAACACTCAAAGCTAATAATCCATCATCTCGCAGTATTCGTCGTGCTTCTGCAATTGCTTTTTCAGGATGGGGGAGGTGTTCCAGAATCTCAAAAAGGAGCACCGTCCCAACCGAGCCATCGGTGAAACTCAAAGTATGAGCATCCACAATCAGATCGACTCCCAGGCCTCGACGGATGTCACAACCGATGTAATTCAGTCCCTTGAAATAAGGGCGGAGATTGGAGAGTTTCTCATAACCCGGTAGAAAGAGGGACCCGATCTCCACCACAGGATCGAGAGGTGTAAAACTTTCGGAAAACAGCCGGACCGAGGTATTAATAGCCCGATTCATACCGAAGCTTCTAAGAGTTTAATTCCGGTATCTTCCTCCACAATACGGGCAATGAGCTCGGTAAAAGCTATCTTCGTAAAAGGCCGATATTGTGGAGATCTCAAATATTCTCTAGCACTCTCCTTGTAACGCCGAATATCCTTCTTGGTTAGCGACTTCAAGTAACTACGTAATTCGCCATACCCCGAGAATTGCCGCAGGTCTATAAAACATTCTTTTGGAATGTAGGTTTCGATATCCGGGGCTCCCAGGTAAATGGGAATGGTCCCTGCAAAGAAACAGTCAAAAATCTTTTCAGTAAGCCAGCCATTGAGGATCTGGTTGTCAAAACATAGGGCAAAGGTATACTGACCCAGGGTCTCGCGCTTCGATATGGCAGGTCCACGATAGACCCGTCTGCACGCTTCTAAAAGGGGATCAGGAGAGAAGCGCTGCCAGTAATACAGAAATCTTTTATGGAGTCGACGAAACGTGTAAGGGACCCGTGTTTTACCCACCCGGTGGGCTGGACCATCCCAACCGACACCGTACAGATCGATCTCTCCCGTTCGACTGAAGTACTCCACGGCACGCCGCCGCTCAGTATAAAGTTCTTGATAGTACAACCTGGGAAGCTTGTTTGCAGTGATCATCACAAGGAATTTTCGGTCTTCCTGACCCCAGATTTCCTCATGTACCGATTCAAAAGACTGGGGGATATGGAACTTAAAACATTGAAGCGGACCCCGCAAAAAAGGCTTAAGTGATTCAGCATCGCTGAAGGAGAAAATCCGTTTGAAGTATTTTTGTGCTTTCGTTAATCCCAGGTATAGAGTCGGCTCTACAATAGGACCTTCGAAGGCGAAGAAGGCACTGAGTATTACATCAGGCCACCTTGCCAGAGTACGATAGTGGTCCTGGATCCCGAAGGAGATATATACATTCTTTGCCCCAAGCCCCTGTCTCTGTAAGAGATGATCGGCAGTATGAACTTCAATCCCTCTATCTTCGAACCAGTTTCTCAGATAAACATAGGGTGCTAAAATATTATCCCCATCCAGCCTGCATTTGTTTATGTCAAACAAGGTATCTTGCTGGAAATGGTGCGAGAAGGGATCAATGAATAATTTGATATCGGTGGGATTTATCATACTTCAGTAACCTCCAGGAATGGTAATCTACCGCATAGCAGCCTTTTAAAATTAAGGGTTGTATAACGTGGTGAAGGGGGTAAATTTTCTGCCACTTCAACCCCTTCAACTGGAAATAAATTATTCCGCTCTGGTTTTGTACTTAGGGCCTCTGTATTCACTCCATATGAGAAACCGGGCTAAGGGACGAACAGCCCCCAGGGTTAGTCCACTATATATAAGCATTCGTAATAGTAACACCCGAAGCTTACGCCGTTGGATGTTTGTAAGAAGGGTTCGCCAGGGATAGGGTTGCTTTAGAAGTTCGAGGGCATTAGGGGTATTACCACGAATCACCCAATTGGCTGCCCGGAATGTGTTATCATCGCAACGATGAAAGGTATATTCAACCAGATCAGTAGGACTCAGCCTTTGGAGCCATTGATCCTGTTCCAGGTAGTCATCTAAAACAAAGAAGGAAGCCTCCGGGTCCGTTCTCAGATAGTTATAGCGATTAGACCATTGGTTTCTTCCAACTCGATATCGCATGAGCCGTTCATTGAGAATACCGACGGGAAATTTACGTAAGATCCGTATCCACATCTCCAGGTCAGCCCCAATGCCGTACTTTTCCGGGTTAAAGAGTCCTACAACCTCTAAAGTCTTACGTCTTGTCATAAAGGTCGGACAGCAGAACAGTATGTTTTTATTTCGGAGGAGGAAAGGGAAAACCTCCTCATATACCAGCCACTCCCGCCCCAAAAACTCCCGGGGTAGGCTGGCTCCGCCGAAAATTCTTCCCTCGTAATCCATGAAATGATCCAGGCAAAATACAGCTCCGACCTGGGGATAGGTCTGAAGGTAGTTCACTTCTTTCTCAACTATCGTAGGTTCATAGATATCATCAGAGTGGTAGACGGCCACAAACTCACCCTTGGACATCTTTATCGCCTCATTCATCGCCTGATAGCCACCTATGTTTGAAGGGAATCGGATACAACGAAGCCTTTCATCAACAACAGACCGGGCCACATCGTAGGTACCATCCGTTGAACCATTATCTATGAGAATAACCTCTATATTTTTATAGGTTTGGGCCAGTACTGAGCCTAAGGCTGCACCTAATACCTGCTTTACGTTGTAGGCCGAAATACAAACGCTAACCAGAGGTTGTGGCTTCTTATCCATAGGGTTAGAATAACTCTTCAGCATCAGTTAAAAAGCATTGGGCTGATAGCCAAACGCTTACCTGTTTTGGGCAGAGGGGTTAAAAGTTATTTTCATTGATTCCTACAGGGATGATTTCTACACCTTCTCGCTTTGGAATGTAACGCCAGGGGTCGATAATAACAGACCTGGGGGGGAAATGCCAATCTGGCTCACTGAACTCCTTATGATTGGTTGCAATAAAATATACCCCCGACCACCGAAAGGGACAGGATCCGGCATCTATATAAGGATCATACATGCAGACTTCAAAGCCACGCTCTTCCAGGATATTAGCTAACAGGGTAGCCGGACTGCCTACGGTAAGATTGGTTCCAGCCTTGAACGACCTCCCATATATACCCACCAGATGATGGGGGTAACCCCGACGTCTGTGATGGTCTTCAATGAGATCTGCCAACCACTCTGTTTGCCTCTCTCTACAGATCATCACATGTTCGAACCAGTCATAGGATAGGTTGAGCTCCCTGGCCAGCCAGGATAGGGCAATATTGTCCCTGGGATGGCAGCCCCCTCCATCTCCCATTCCACCTCGTAAATAACGCGAGCTTATAAGGCGATCTGTAGCTAACGCAAGGGCATTGGTGACCACATCCACATTACACCCCGGGATCTTGTGGCATATTTCCATCAAGGTGTTGGCGTAACAGATCTTCATGGTAATATAGGTATTGTAAACTACCTTGATAAGTTCTGCATTCTCAATCGTGGTCTCGTAGAACGGTTTGTTGTGAAGTGTTCTGTAGAACTGCTTTGCTCTCTCTGCGGCCTCTTTATCTCTAACTCCAAATAACACAAACTCTGGGTTAAGAAAGTCGGTGATCGTACTGCCCATGGCTATGAAGAAAGGATTATAGCACAGTTTAACATAATCGTTAATAAGAGGTAATATTTCCCCCCTTATGGTGCCCGGCAGTACAGTGGAGATGATAACAACAATTTTATCTTTGCCATTTTCCTTGATAGCCATCGCCAGACTGCGCATTGCATTTTTTAAATAACTATAATCGAAATCCATCCGCTCTTTAGGTAATCGAGTTACTCCTTCGTAGCGTGGATCATGGGGAGTTTGGACCGCTAAAAATATGATATCTGCGTGGCGTACAACTTCCTTAAGCGATCCGAATCGGAGGGAACTTTTCCTGAGGAGTGGTTCTATGGATGGTTCTCCATTTGGACCCGCCTCACGGTGTGGAAACTGCTCTTTCTGCATTTTCCCTGTATCTATATCATACCCCATAACATCATGACCCTTCATAGACATAGCCAGAGCTACGGGCATGCCTAATTTACCTAATCCTACTAATCCTACCTTCCAGTATTCCATAATTTACGCTCTCTTAGTCTAGATGATCTGACAGAGTCATCAAATCATCCACCGATGAGGTATAGTTAGTGATAGTTAGTTGTTACTCAATCCTCCTATCTGTCCTGCGACAGTCGTCACACTTTCGGCTGGCAGGGTCAAGTTGAAAGCGGTAGGGGTAGTTGTTGAAAAGGGTTCGAGGGGTTTCCAGTACGCTGCAACCGTAGACTGTTCCCCAACCAGACTCCCTGTTAGAGCAATTCCGCGAAGGTTAATCTTCACCATCTTACTTTCAGGCGCATTGTTAATCAAAACGAGTACAATTCGTCCCTGGTTATCATCACGGAAGGAGGTAACCTGGACAAGGGGATCACTGCTCTTCCCTTCGATGCGGATCGCCCCACGCCGGATCCATCGAGCATAGTGACCTATCGCATACCCCATACCCGTGATATAAACTTTATCATGGTCCGTATCAATCAGTACGATGGTATCTATATTTCGTGTGAGTAACTGGGGCGGATCGCTGCCAAACCGCCGTCGGGTTGCAAGGATATTCCACCAGATATGGAGTTTGGATCTATTACCTTCAAAATGAAGTTTATCTATCGTACTATCCCACATACTATTCATCCCAAAGAACCCTGCTGCATGGGCATAGACCAGTTCATCATGAATATGAATAGCTCGCCCTCTCAAGGCATCAAATGCTGTTGCGGGGATATGATCTTCCATGAAGTAACCATGGGATACCTCTGTCATCCATAAGGGAATCTTATACGGTTCTGCAAGATTACGTAATTGTCTCCGAAGTTGAATACCTTCCGGATTGGGATGACCTGTTCCAGATTCCTTCAAAAGGTTGGGAATATAAGCATACGGTGATCCATAGGGATACGGATGGTAGCCAAGGACCCCTACATACTGTCTGGCTTCTGGATCGGCCAGGATCTTGGCGGCAACCTCCAGCGATCTCTTCTCCGTTTCCTCGTTGGGAACAACAAACTTGACCCTATTAAAACCGGCTTTACGTAACCGGTTCCCGGCCCCTTTGATGATATCAACTACGGCCTGAGCATCTGTTATAGGATCCAACTCCCTGTTTCCTGATGTCGGTTCATTAAAGAGATGAGCATAACGAGGTTCTTTTCCATACTTATTTTTCCAGTAAATGATACCCGCCAGGACCTGCTCCGCACACTCATTCAGGTAACGGTTATAATCCGAAACGCCTAGCTTTCCAAGCCATTTAGCTCCCCAGCGGGTGCTGATCTGGGTTGCAGGATAAAGCCCGTTAAGAGCTTCTGGAGGAGCAAGATCCATAACTTTTTGTTTAAAGAGATCACCGTATTGAGCGGAATGAAATCCCTTCCAATTTATGTCGAAAGGATCCTTATTATCATTAGCCTGGTCTCTGAACGGATTACTGGAATGGGCAGGAGCTTCAAAAAGATTGGGTACCTGACCGGTTGTGATCCTGACCTGGTTGAAGAGTGCATCAACTGCCTGAAGGCGTTGTGCCGGGGTTAGCGTATCTTTATTTCCCAACATCAAGGTTTGATGGGTGGCTCCAAAACCTTCCATGATTTGATACGTCATAGTATTGTCGAGGAGTATTTCAACCTGGGCACTTGCCGGAATAGATAACAGGATAAAGCTTAGACTCAGCATTACCCAGCTAAGACCCATCGGTAAAATCCTCCATCGGGTTGGCAAGATCTGTCTGGTAGTAGCAAATACAAACAGAGCTGAGATACTCCTGTTAAATTGAGATACCCTCGTCATGCTAACACATCCCCAACCGGAGGCACTCATCCAGAATGGCTCCGAAATCCCGGGGTGCATATCCTAATGTTCTGCGGGCTTTGCTTGAATCATAAAAGTGGTATCGGCTGGCCAGATAATGGGTTATGTAAGTAATACGAGGACGGCGATTACGTAAACGGCCCCAGGGCTCCAGGATCATGGCCGCAAGGCCGGTGATCAGGGGGGGGATAGGAATAAATCGCCGTCTTAAATTCATAGCTCTGGCAGTTCTTTTCACCAGGGCCTGATAAGTGAGGTTTTCCCCACCCAGGATGTATCGGCAACCGGTGACTCCTCTTTCTAATGCGGCAAAAATTCCCTCAATTACATCCTGCACGTGTACCACACAGATACCACCGGTGAAATAAGGAACAAGTCGGGTTAAACGGACCTTTCTCATCATTTCTGCACCTCGATATCGGATGCCATAGGGTCCAAAAATAGAAGCCGGATTGACAATCACAGCATCCAGACCGCGTGTGACTTCTGCCATTACCTCTTCTTCTGCCCGCCGCTTAGATAGGTGATAAATCAATCCTGAACCTTCCAGATTGAAGGAAAAATCTTCATTGGCCGGATACCTGGGATCGGTTGGGATACCGATGGCTGCCACAGAACTGACGTGAATTAAACGTTTCACACCTTCCTTTCGGCAAGCCTGAGCTATGTAACGGGTTCCCTCCCCATTCACCCTCATTTGCCATACCTGATCCCGTTTCCAATGACTTAAATGGGCTGCCGCATGGATGACCCACTCTTGATCTTTGACGGCCAGTTCCACATGGCGGGGATCTGTGATGTCCCCTGTTATCCGTTCTACGGGAAGCCCTTCTAGAATCTGAAGGTTAGAAGTCGCACGGGAAAGGATACGAACTTCATGGCCTTCTGCAACCATCCGTCGGCAGATGTGGGATCCCAGAAACCCCGTTGCTCCAGTAACCAGTACCTTCATAAAATAATCCTTCCCTGTAGAGGCAAGATATTTGCCGGATAAGATCAGGAAACACCGGCAAGTAACCGATAAAGGTTTTGCCCTTACCAGCCTTTCAAGCTGTACGGGCATATAGGTATTCGAAGTAGCTCCGACCCAGGGTGAAAATCATCCTTGCTGAAAAATCGGTGAGTAAATTGGCTACAGATCGGGCTCCACCATAGAGAAGCCCTTTTCGGTTATCGTCTTTGAGAATTCCACCTCGATTGATAAGGTATCGTTCAAAAAACTTGGCAAACCGGTGGAGTACCTCAACCTGGCTTTTTGTCAGATTTTCGTTTCCGATGGTAACTTCATGGCTGTTGATATATGCATACTCGTCCTCCGACGTTAAACCTTGAGAGACGGCCCAATCCCGGAGTTTAGTACCAATAAAGGGTGAGGCTGCCGTGAACTGGATCCAATCGGCCCGTAATCGGATGGCAAAGGCGATGGTTTCCAGGATGGTTTGAACCGTATCTCCTGGAAGCCCAATAATAAAGAAGCAGAAAGTCTTAATTCCCAACTTTCGGCACAGGGCTACCATGTCAATGATATCTTCCCGAGAAATCGGTTTCCGACCAACGTTGGCTTGGATCTCAACCTCTGCACTTTCGACTCCAAAATTAATCCCATCACATCCTGCCACGGCCATAGCTCGTAAGGTCTCTTCATTGAGACAATCAGGTCGTGTCTCACACTTCCACTTAAAGACGAGTCCTCGCCGTTGAATTTCGTTACAGATCTCGATCACACGTTTCTGGCGGAGTGAAAACATGGGATCCCGAAACAGGATGTATTGAATTCCCAAATCTTTTACCAGATGTTCGATTTCATCTACCACATTACGCGGAGAACGATAACGCCAGGGTAGCCCTTGACCAACGGGATATGGACAGTAGTGGCATCCAAAGGGGCAACCCCGCGAGGTTAGCATGGGCAAGAAGGGAACGGGAGCCGTGAGGGATGATTTAGGAAGTGTATATCGATGGTAGGGTAAAAGTTCCCATTTGGGAAAGGGAAGCCGATCCAGTTCCTTCAGGAAAGGCCTGGGGGGAGAAGCTATCCAGGTTTCTCCACGCCGATAGATGATCCCAAGCACCTCCTCTTCGGGTCGTCCGATGGTGAGTTCGTAGACTGTCTCATCCGGCTCCCCTTGCAGGATGTAATCCAGGCAGGGTTCCTGCTGAAGTCGTTTCAGAACATGGGAAACTACAGGCCCATAAATGGCTAAAACGAGGTTTTGGTTGGCTTCCTTCAGGGCGGTACATACCGAGAGGTCCCAGTCCAAAGTAGGAGCCGAAGTCCTCACGGTCACTAAGATCTGCTCCACCCCGTTTGAATCACCACTCTTTACAAGCCGTTGGATCAATTGCTCTTTGGTTAAGTTTTCCCCCAGGGCCTCCATCACTTCAACAGATAGACCTTTGTCTACCAAATAACCTGCGAGGTAAGGAATGTCCAGGGGGGGTAGAAGGGTGGCTCCTATAGGGAAGAGTTGACCGAATCCTCCCATGGAATCCTTGTTGGCAACATAACCCGGTGGGCTGGGAGGATTGATAATAACAACTTTTGTAAATCTCATGACGAATACCTCCTGGATAAGTGATGGGTATTCTTTAAACTTACTTGAAAATGATTCATTGCTTCTTTGTAAACATCGACCGTTTGGCGGGCTATACCCTGCCAGGAAAAGTTCTTAAGGGTATAATCACGAAGGGCCTGGGCGTCATATTCATCTCGTCGTTCTAATACCTGTATAATTGCAGATGCCAGTGCCTCTGAATCCTCCTTAGGAACCAAAAGACCGACTTTTTCATTGATGATATCTTCAGGCCCACCACTTCTTGTTGCTATTACCGGAGTACCGCAGGCAAGCGCCTCCACTATGACCGAACCGAAGGCTTCAAGACGACTTGGAAGCACCAGTACAGCACTCTCTCTCATATATTGACTCACTTCCATGGGCAATTTAGGGCCGATAAATTCAACATGACCTTCTAATCCCAGATCATGGGCCATCTGGCGGAGGCGCTGCTCTTGAAGTTGGGTATTTCGATAAATGCTTCCCCCTACCAGTACAAGCTTTGCTTCAGGTCTGTGTCGAACCACCTGGGGCATTGCCTGGAGAAGAATATCAAGCCCCTTATTAAAATTGATGAACCCTACATAAAGAATTTGGTTGGGGTTAGGTTTTACTCCGTTTTTAAGCGGTGTAAAAACAGAACCATCTACGCCATTAGGAATAACGCGAATCTTTTCCGGTTCTCCTGTGAAATAGGCGATAGTAGTCCGAACATAGTTACTTACTGTGATGTGGAGGGTAATCTTCCGGGCGGCCCATACGGCCTGGCGACGAACCAAAGGATACCGGTCCATCCACCCCTGCCAGGGTGCATGCTCTGTGACTACCACAGGAACTCCATACCGTCGGCCTAACCAGGTCCCCACAACCCCATCTGGATAGATGAAGTGCGCATGAATCACTTCAAATGGGAAGTCATGTCGGATCTCATCAACCAACCTCCGGACGCCGAAATAATAAGTGAGGGCCTCAAGATTGTATAGCGAATACCCCAAACCTACCAGGAACCGGGGATGATACACCTCCATGTCATCTTCCTTATGCTGGGATTCGACCTGTCGAAACCTGGTGTATTCAGGAAATCCGGGTAGCGGTGGACAGTATGGAACTGGTGAAATAACCCTGAGTTCACAAATCTCGGCGATGTGGTAAACAAGTCTCTTAACCCAAAGGCCCAGGGTTTTCATTACCTTGTTTGGATAGTTTCGCGAAAGGATAAGAACTTTAAGACGTTGCATGGAAATGAGACCTTTTCTTCGCCTTGACTATAAAACTCGCACCTAACCATTTTAGCTTACCAGAGCACAAGGGTTCTAATCGCTCAGCAGTCCATACAGCCCACCTGGGGAAAAGTTCGTCAAGGGGGGATAGAAATAAGTTGATATAAAAATAAACCACGTCTGTTACTCTGCCGCAGTATTTTGTTACCAGACGGGTAGCGGCATTTTGGGTATAGAGCCTAGCCAATGAGACTAACGCAGGGGGCTGGGGTCGCCTGGTCAGGCCATAATACAAAGGCCTGAGACAAGCCATCATCGGGTAAAAGACAAAATTCCGCCAGGCCGCATGGGGGCTTAATAAATTAGTAAAAGTAATGAGGAGCGTTCCACCGGGTTTTAACACCCTGCTCATTTCTTGGATCGCTGTTTCATAATCTTTAATGCGATCTATCACACCCATACAGAGGATCACATCAAAGAATTCATCGGCAAAAGCCAGGGCTGTCGCATTACCTACGGTAAAATGGGCACGGTTCACCTTCCCAAAAGCCTTATGACACTGCTCTATCATCCTTGGAGAAGCATCGACTCCCCAGAATTCAAATCCTAAGTTGATTAACTTAGGAACCATAACGCCAGGTCCACAACCTACATCCAGCAACTTACCTGTCGGTTTGTCGAGTAATTCTAATACCTTTTCCTGGCGCACACGCAGGGCATAACCTCCGGGCGAATTTTCATAATACCGTTGAAAGTAATCGGCAGCCACCTGGTCAAAATAGGCTATGGATCCTTTGTTCTTATTACCCATTTTAAATATTTTTCCTCTCATCGGGGTGGATTGTCCTGCAACTCCACAAATAAAATTCCTTACTTCTAAAATCCTGTAAAATATTATGGCTTTGTCCATCCTGTCTCCGGCTTCGGACGTTTTGTAATGGTTCCTGTTATCTCCCCTAGAGTCCATCCTATATTAAACCAAAGCAGAAAAGGAGATGCGAGAATAAATTTTTTCACATGCCTTCGTTTGCTTAAAATGCGCTTACCGATTCTAAACCACATAATAAAAGGTAAAAAAAAGACGCCTGCCATCCAAAGCCATTTTTTATGTGAGGCGTCAAAGGTTCGTGAAACTGCATAATTGTGACCATGTAAGCGCACCAGATGCCAGAATTCCTGGATACAAAAAGATTTATGATGATAGACGACCATATCAGGATTTGATATTAAACAAATTCCTTCTTCTAAGAGCCGCTTATGCCAGAAAGATTCCCACAGGTCTTTTTCTAGCAGGTCTTTTAATAGAGGAAGTACCCGGCGATTATAACTGATATTATTTCCCGGTAATTGTTGCACTTCTCCGCGGGGAAGTGGCTTCATGTAGGTACTGTACTCAAACAGGTAAACAGCCCAATCCACGATCCGTTCTGTACTCCCATTTTCCACGGTCCCTCCTACGACCAGATGTCCTGAACGATGTGCTGAAAGAATAGAACGATACCAATCCGGCGCAGGTATACAATGATCCTCTAAAAGAGCAAGGATATCTCCTTGGGCTTCTCTTATGCCCTGTGACCGGAGATGCGGTACGGAAGCCTGAGGGTCCGCTCGTAACACTCGAACGGTTGGATAAAGTTCCTTGAGTCGGATAAGTTCTTCGTCCGATAAATTTCCCACCACGATAATCTCGATACTCTGGAAAGAATTGGCCGGTATCTGTTGGCTTTGGAGACTCGATAGACAAAGTGAGAGTTCTTTTAAACTGTTATGACTGGCTATGATGATTGATAGATTATTATTTTTCTCTGGAAACATTATTATTTCATGGAGAAATTCTATTAGGGCTTAGAAACTTTTTGACATAAAATGTGATACATAGGTCCGCACAAAAGGAAAAGAGCTCTAAACAGAGATATTTTGCGTAAGTTTCGATAAACTTTTACCTGAAATCTTTTCCAACGGCTAAAATTAATCAACATCGTATCATCCACATCGGGTAACGAGAATCTCACCTTACCGAAAACAGGGTTCAGCAATTTTTTAAGCTCAAAATAAGAAAGCAACCGGTAATTCTTATAACCTACGCCCTTTAAAAGGTATACATATCGGGGCATCCAGGATCTGGGAAGAAATCCCACCCCCCAGAGGTAGACATGAGGTTCTACGGTAAGACTATAACGGTTGGGGGTACTCAGGAAAAGAATTCCTCCATTCTGTAAGACCCGATAGCTTTCTGAGATCACCCTGGATTGATCACGGGTATGTTCTAAGGTCGCAGCGGCAACGACCAAATTAAAAAATCCATCCGGGAAAGGGAGATATTCAGCACAACAACAGATTAAGGGAACCTTTTTACCTGATTCTTCAAGTCTCTTTCGGGCTACTATAAGCCATCGAAGTGCAATGTCGATCCCTATCACACGGGAATAGGTTTTTACGGCAGATATTAAGAATCCTCCTGTACCGCATCCTATTTCCAGTACGTTCTGATTTGTTTTGATCAGATCCCCAGAAAAGAGAGCTAACTCCTTTAAGATGCCTTCTGCTTTTGCTTCAGCCAATAGGGCAGTTCGGACAAATTTTTCGCGTAATGGTGAAGGGGTTTCAGGGCTGTGGCTCCAGTAAAATTTAAGTAATTCCTGGAAGTTAAATTTAGGGGCATTCTCTGCAATTAATTGAGCCCTTTTATAGTCATTCTCAAAATTGAGATAGGGATCCCCAAAAATTCTGAAATCCGGAATACCGGCGATGACAGGAAATTGCCTTTTACAAACCTTACAAAGGAATCTCTCTTTTTGTTGTAAGATGATCCCCTTACACTGGGGACAGCAAAGAGGAAAGCCTTCCAACAATCTCAAATTTTCTTCAGCAAAGATATTAACCATTTCTTTCGCAGATTTTCTTGTTCGATTCCTTAACCCAGTCTGGGTTTCTCCCACCTCCGTGCCCCATATAAAGCTTTTACCAGTTGCAGGGGTTGAAAGGTAATGCTGGGCCAGAGAAACATTTCCGTCGTGCAGTAGCACTTCTTTGCCCGGATATCTTCTCGAAGTCTACGAGCTGCAGGTGAATTCCATATCTCAAAAAAACTTTTCTCTCTGAGATTACCCAGGGGAGGATGAATTTCACATACGCTGACATCTCCATTTGCATACACAACCGCACTCAATCTTCCCGCCATACAGGGTATGACCTGAGTTTGTTGCCGGATGGTCTCGTATTTTGCCCATTGAAGCAGGGGCTCTACAATCGCCCCAAAACGTTTTTTCTCCCTTTCTCTCCATACCAGGGCTATCGTCTGGTAAAGATTTCTATAAGCTTCCAGTTGAGGACCTTTTAAAGAAGGGTTCTTCCGATCTCCGCGAATAATTGCCAGATTATGATGATCCATGGCGGGACATCGCTCATACAAGTAATGGGTCAATTTCATGATTTCATGAATATTTTCAGATGTAGCGGTAGAAATAGAATGGATACGAACTCTGGGATCTATTTTTTGGAGTTCTGCCAGCATATCATAGGTTTCCATTGCATTCTCAAACGATTTATTATTGCCCCTAAATTTGTTATGATATTCTGGCATACCATCCAGGGATAACTCTATGGCAACGAGTTGAAGAGAAGGTTCTTTCAATATTTCTTTGAGTTGTTTCTCAGTTTTTTTGGTGAAATAACCGCTGGTTGGGATATAAATTTGCTTTACCTTGTTATTCGAGATAAAAAATCTACAGATCTCACCCAGTTCTTGTCGGATGAAAGGTTCTCCACCTGATAAATTTAGATTTTCTAGAGGCCCTAGCTCCTTTGCCAGATTAATTATTTCATCCCGTGTCAGATCATCCTCTTTATTCAAACTTCGCCAATAAAAACAATGTTCACAGGTTAAATTACAGGTCGAGTTAATAAATAAAATCAGAAAGGGTGGGGTTTTGTCTTCTGGCGAAGTTATGGTTCTAAGTGAAAGCCTTATATGCCTTACCATTCGTTTCAGCAAACTTATCATAATTTTATACCTCTGTGATTTCTAACCCCCCTCATCCTGGTTTATCCCGGGTTAGATGAGCTCAAGGAGGCCATATTTTTTAAGCCTGTGCCAGTTCCCATAAGATCTCCATAGTTTTCTCTGCAGTAATCTGCCAGGTAATGGTCTTTGCCCGTTCAAGTCCTTTAGCAGCTAAATCTTTTCTTAGGTCTGCATCATATATCATTTTTTCCAAAGCATTTTGTAACTCCGATACCGCACTGGACTGTATTAAAAAGGCGGCTCCTGGCGCAAACTCGCGTAAACTACCCTGGTTGACTGTAATAACGGGAACTCCACAAGCCATGGCTTCTATGACAGGGATACCGAAGCCCTCTGCTTCTGAAGAGGGATAAACAAAAAACTCTGCAATATTGTAAAGCGGAGGTAGATCCTTATGATATACATAGGGGATATGAATCACAGAATCTCCTATCCCGAGTTTATTTGCACGGGCAGGTATGTTCAAGTTTAGATAATCCGGGCCGACTAATACTAATTTGTGGGGAATGTTTTTACTTTTTTTCACGCCAGCAAAGGCTTTCAAGAGATGAGGAATGTAATGTCGTTTGGCCAGTTTACCGACAAACAATATAACTGGGTTATCTCCACCGATGTAGTGACGTCGGATCTGCTCTAAAGTTACGTGATCGTGAATAGGGCGAAATGCCTCACTGGCCGCTAAGTAGGTTACCTTAATTTTTTGGGGGGGTATTTTATAAACCTCAATAAGGCGTTTCTTTACTGAATGGGAACAGGCACATACTTTGTTAGCCTTATGGGCGCTGTATCGGTATAAGAGTTCATACACCTGGGCCCTCCACCAATGATAACTTCCCAGGGTATTTTCAGCCGGACCCAGATTGGTTACCAGACATTTTCCCGTGTAGCCTATTGGAATCGTATAAGACGGACAAAATAATACATCCAGATCTTTAGACTGGGAACGCAAGGAACTCCATTCCCATAATGGATCGGGAAGTTTTTTACCGATTACTTTTACCTGATATCTCTCTAAGGGAAATGAAAGTACTTCTTGTTGGAGGGGAGTATGGGTAAAAAGTGTAATTCTATCAAACGGAAGGTCCATCTGGCTCCATTCTTTGAGAACACACTCCATATATCTCCCGACCCCTGTAAATTTCCTTGTAAAACGAATTGCATTGACTCCCAGATGCATAGGATCTCTTCCTAAAACTCCTGTATAAACAGGTTGAAAATCAGGTCAGGGCTTTTTTAAATTTTGGAATGGTCCCCATTTTCAAGTCCTGGTTTTTGAACTAAAAGAATAATGGTGTGACCAAAGGGTAATATCCTGGAAGGCTTAGAAAGAAACCAGGCTTCACCTTTCATCACTCCATACAGAAGGATATTCAGCCATCGTAGAGGGGGTGGAAGCAATCTGACAGCTAATCCTTGATTATGATGATGGGAACGGTGGTTTTTTCTTTGCCTTAAATAACGCTTGACCGTAGGAAAAATAGACAACAAGCTATTGGCATAAGTTGCTTTCAAAATACGAAAGCCCTTCTGCTGAACTTTATCGCATAACTCATCCAGACGGTACATCCTATAGTCTTCCTCTTTTAAAGACTTTCCCCTGCCCATTCCCTGACTCGAGTTTGTCCGCACAAGCAAGCAACCTCCTGGCTTCAGGGTTCGGTAGAACTCTCCCAAAGCTATTTTGTCGGAACTATTTCCCGGCAAATGCTGAAGGACATCATGGCATACAATCAAATCAAACAAATTGCTTTTAAAGGGTAATTCCAGAACCGAGGACTGACATAAAAGAGGATGGCCCCGTCTTTGACAAAATTGTAAAGCATACCATGACAGATCTATGCCTACTATTTGTTTGGGTAAACTATACCGTTTCAACCAGGTGAGCGTAACCCCTGTCCCACATCCCGCATCCAGGATATGCAGGTTCTTCGCCCCCTGATACCTGGCATCTAAAATCCCGGCAGTAATGGTACGTATGCCTCTGAACCACCAGTGTTCTCCTTCCACTTCATAAAGCCGTTCGTAATATTTATAGGAACCTATTTGCGGGTTCTCAGACATATTTCTATACTCTTCTAAACATCGATAAAAAGTTGGTTTCCTCTATTCTTTCCTCTTTTACAGATTAGGAATTAGCCATATCAGTAGCTTTATCACTGGTTGAGGGTCTTCCCTATCCTGTTCCCTTGATCTAACTGCCTGCGAATTTTTTGGAAACCGGCGAGCTGGCTGATAATTACCATCAGCACCATCCCCCCAAACAGTCCCACGAAAAAGAGTTTTCGTTCCTCAATGAACTGGTACACCGCACCATGCACCACCGTACCTGCGAAACCCACATAGTTCCAACGCTGGAGTGCCTTCCAACGCTTCACACCCAGTGCACGGAGAGAAAAATCGTTTGACAGACTTAAAAGCAATATCAGTATTAGCGTTGCAACCAGTCCCATAAAGTTGGCGAAACCGAAAGCATCATGACGGAGAGGCAAAAAGTGCGATTGATTAGGCGGATAGAGGAAATAGAGCCAAAACTTCCCACCCATATGTACCTGTAAGCCCACTATCATGTGAACTAGACCCAGAAGTCCGGCCCAGATTCCAACATCTCGCCGCAAATCGGTACTTATGGGATTGGGACGATCCTGCAAAACATTCCAGGGTCCTATAATAAGTGATAAACCCAAGAAAGTAAGGCCGGCATAGGCAGAAGCCATACTTAACCGGAAGACAACATTTCTTGTGGAAGGTAAAGTATGGAAAATCAATAACATAAGTATCCCACTTACCAAAGCCAGTATGAGATGTCGTTGAATCCGTCGTCTCCAATAGGATCGTTGCTTAGAATCTTCCAACATTCCTATCTATCTCCTCGTTCCTGGCGTGAATCGGTCGCGTGAATTATTTCCGGAACTTGTACAGTCAGCAACTCCCTACAGCGCTCCCTTATTATCTTCTGCGGGCTTTCTTCAACGATAGGTTCTTAATGTGCTGTATAACCCAATCCACCGAAATCTCTGTATCAGCACACTCCGGATTTTTCGGTATAAGTTTGAAAGAAAATCTGGTAAAGGTGATCTCTAAAAGGTGTGGTCCTTGCCCAGACTCCGTCCCCTTCACTTACAAGCAAACAGCTTTCAGCATAATCTGATTATTTGGGATTGAAGGAGGGTAATTGAAGAATTACTTCCTGTTGGAATGCCGTTTTGGAAATCTCAGAACAACTCGATGGGGATAAATGGGTAATTGCCTTGCTGGAGCACAAGTGCCTGTCCTACCTTTCCCCTCTCCTGAAGCTCCCATTCCCTCCGTCGATAGGGGATTAGGGGAGAGTGAGGGGGCAAAATGCCCACGCTCCCGAGCAGGCAAACGGCAACCTCCTGGATCAACTCAAGCTATTGAACGGAGAACTAACCTGATACACCAAAAATACCCTTCTTCGGTTATCGAATCTACCAGTCCGCTTATCCTGTCAAGAATTGCAGAAATTATACCATAGGAAAAATCTTAGGTCTTCCTCCTCCTCACCAACGGGATTCCAGGTGGAAGGATGATCTTTCCGAGAAGGACTCCAATAACCCAAATCGTAAAAAAATCTGACATTTAAGAGGTAGAATTTATCCCTTAGGAGGGGAGGAATAGGGATTAAAATCCAGAGAAAATAACCGGTTAA